>JBLIFI010000387.1:0-5010 GCA_047633715.1 Flammeovirgaceae bacterium | reverse complement strand
TGTTTTTCGAGTTTGTTAAAACTCGAAAAACAAGCAATAAAACTGGTTCAAGCGCCCACACTTGAACCTAATAACTTAAACTTCAAAATCATGAATTGCACTCAATACCCAAATTCACGGTAGAACCTAAAATCATAAACAGCATATTAAAATTAGCAACTGTTTCTGCCGGAAGCTTTCTGGTTTCCGTATTTGCAATGACACAAGTTTCGATGATTACAACTCCTGGGGGCTACTTTAAAAATGTTGTTGCAAGCGATTTCCTCATTCCTAAAGTAGTTGGGTTACTTGCTTTATCAGCTATTTTATCATTGTCAGGCTGGGTAAAATCAAAAAAAGTTGGGCTATTTACAACTGCTATTGGAGTTATGACTCTTTTGCTAATTCTTACTACAATGATTCAAATTAGCTCTGAGTAAGGGAATATGATATTCGAAAAATATATAGTGAATTAAAGTATGACTTTTTAAACGCCAAAATAACTGTGAAAAAGAGAGAATCTGAAAAGTGGATAAATCGTGGATTTGAATTTTTATCCATCTTTGTTGCCGTCATTTCTGCATTTGCATTGAATAACTGGAATGAGAACAGGAAAGCCAGTCAGTCGGAAAACAAAATCCTTATGGAAATTGCAAACGGATTAGGCAAAGATATTCAAGATATTAAGCAAAATAAACGCGGACATCAGTTCGGAATTCAGGCTTGCAACTATTTCAGGAATGTGCTTTCCAACAAAGCGGTAAATCAAGATTCTCTCATGAATTATTATAGGAGAGTCACAAGAGATTTTGTGTCAATCCAGAATACAGCTGGTTACGAAACCTTGAAATCAAGAGGATTGGAGCTGATAAAAAATGACTCCCTCAGGCGCAAAATCATTTCCCTATATGAGTTCGACTATGATATTCTCAGAAAGCTGGAGGAAGAATATTCGGAAATGCAATTTCATGAAAGCTACTTTAAGGATATAAATCGAATTCTGGCACCTAATTTCATCTTTAATGACAACAACCAAGTTACTGGATTGGACTTGCCCTTAAAAATTACAGCAGATGAAAAGAAAAGATTACTTTTATATTTAGTTAAAATTCAAGAAAACAGAGCTCATATTTTAATTTATTATGGCGAAGTAGAAAGCAAAGTATCTGATATCCAAAGGAATATCAAAAGTGAAATTAAGCGTGAATAATAGAGACTATGAACATGAATCTGTTACGGAAGTCATAGACTGGCGGGTCTAAAGACACAGCCTGCTATTCAAGTTTCATCTGTTTATAAACTCAAAATTCTTAAATAACCGCTTGTAGTTCTACAAAAAAAAGTCTTCTTTTTTCGGTTCTTTGACAAATCCCGTGGTAAGTCTAGCTTGATGATTTTAAAGCTTCAAGCGTGGACGCTTGAAGTAGTTTTTGAGCTTTTTTGCGCATAAACTAAACGTCACGGGATTTGTCAAAAAAACCCTTTTTTCTAAACAGACTTGCTAATTCTACTTTAAGACTCTAACCAAAATGGTTGTTAAAATATGATTTTTTGTGTTTTGAAATACAAAAATAGTTGCCGTACCTGTCAGAACCTCAGTTCTGACAGGTCTCGAATCCTCAGATTCGAGGAAAATGATATATATATATTAGTATCAAGAGCATCTTATTTCTAGAGTCTTAAAGTAGAACTAAGGAACGGAAATTAAATAAACTACTTTTTTATCGTAGTTTATTTTTGAGGTCGGGCTACGTTAGCTAGTTTAGGCAAAAAAGTTTGGCATAGCACCGCTACGGCAAACTTTTTTAACGAAGAATAGCCCAAAAAGAAACAAGAGAAAGTAGCATCTTATTTAATTTCCGTTCCTAAGTTTTCAAAACTCAGCAAGTCTAAAATGCAATAGTTTAATTCGTCAAAATCACATCCCAATATTCCAAATTTCCAGTTTCTGGTGGGAGAGAACCAATTTTCCAGCCTTTTGCCGTGGTTTCCCAAACGTAGTAATTTGCTCCTCGGTGTTTTTTATATTTCCCTTTGGCAGGAATGGCAACTCCTAAAATAGAATGCCCGTACTCCTCGCTATTCATAATGCAGACTTTGTAGCCAAGCTTTCCTAAAACCGTGAATAGAAATACCGTTCTGGTGTCGCAGTCGCCTTCCAAATTGTAAAGGAATTCGGCTGGAGCTTGCAAGCCGAATTTGAAATTGCTTCGGCAACCATATCGTTCTGCTAATTCTGCCAGTTCGGCACTTTCATGAGATATTTGACTGCAATTATCGCTGTAAATCAGAATGTAGGGAATGTCTTGCACACAACTTACCACCATTTGGGCAAACTCCAACTGGTTCAATTTTTTGGATTTCCCTAAAGTCAGTAAACTCTCCAAAACTTTATCCATAAAAAGGGCATCATTTTGTGAGAGTTCTGTGTAAACGCTATGCCAATATTGTTGGCTAGTTCCTGTGTTGTCTCCTTTGAGGCCGTCTCTGTTTTTCTTGGATTTGAGATAATCCTTTTCCCACACTTCTAGCTTGGAGTTGTAGGCATTGAAACGACTATCTCTCCACTCTCGATTATGAACAATGAGCGCATTTTTCGAATTGATTTCGGTTGATTTACCTTCTTTTTCTTCATAAATGATTTCGGTACTTTCATGCGTTGAGATTTCCTCATCTTGAAATACCGAGCCAATTGCAAAAACAATCAGCCCAATGCTTCCGAGCGCAAACGTAAATTTCAAGATTGCTCCAATTGCGCCCAAAGCAACAAAAATGAATAGCAGAATGGACAGAACTCTGGCAATCAGACCATAACTATAAAGCCCTTCTCCAAAAAGAAACAAACTACCCATTCCCAAAATGATAAGAGAGAACAAGCCAAAATAGCTTCTACCGCTACTAATCTTTCCAAAAATCCCCAACAAAATCGTCATAGAAAGCATGCCAATTAGCCCAACTCCGTAGTAAGTTCCAAACCCAAATACGAAATAGGCAAGCCCTGTGAAGAGAACTCCAAAAAGCAGGATAAAGAATTTATTGGGGTTGGATTGAGTATTAGACATATTTCTACCAAAAGCAGTTTGAGATGAGTAAAAATAAACAAACAGACGAAGGTT
This sequence comes from Flammeovirgaceae bacterium, assembly GCA_047633715.1. Taxonomy (GTDB): domain Bacteria; phylum Bacteroidota; class Bacteroidia; order Cytophagales; family Flammeovirgaceae; genus JBLIFI01. The sequence continues at coordinate 1,915 of JBLIFI010000387.1, read as the reverse complement.
TGTAGATTTCCGAAAAAAATATAATCTTCACTCATAGAAAATTGAACCAGAAACCAACATCCCCCATTACTTATGTCAAAATACATTCTACAAGGCGCAAGCATCAACATCGCTTCCGAAGCTCCCGATGTACATGAAATTGGAATCGGTTTGGGTTGGGAAAAGCGTTCAGGACATGCCAAGTTCGATTTAGATGTCTCTGTTTTTATGCTGAACAGGTTTGAAAAACTCCCTTCAGAAGAACACTTTGTCTATTTCGGAAACCTCAAATCGCCACATGATGCGGTCATTCATAGTGGAGATGAAAGAAGTGGTAGCCTAAAGGGCGATGATGAAATGATTATGGTTAATTTAAGTAATATCCCAAGAGAGATTACCGATGTTTTGTTTGTGGCAAGTATTTACGATGCGGAAATTAAGAAGCAACATTTTGGGCAATTGGTTACTGCCTACATCCGAGTTTTCAATCAGAAAGACCAACTAGAACTCATTAGGTATGATTTAGATAAAGAATTGAAATTCCAAACTACTGGTGAATTTGGACGATTGAAAAGGAAAAATAACGACTGGGAATTTGTCGCTACGGGAAAAGGCGAATTTGGCGGATTGCAAACATTGCGGGAAATCTATACTTAACTGATGTAGGGAAGTGGCCGTACATAATCAACTATACAACAACTCTGTCAGGGTTATTATTTAGTGATTTGGTAGTCAACTATTTATAAAACCCTGACAGAGTTTTTTCTTGTGTTTAATTCAGTCCAACCACTTAGTTTGCAACTATTTTTTGTTGGATTTCGCAGATTGTTCATTGATGAGCAGAAATCAGTCTTGCCGAAACTCGCCAATAAATCCTGAGAATTAACCTAGCCAGTTGCATGTCGCCAATTTTAGGGAATTGCTTATCAATTTGAACGCTTTTGATTCCAAATCCAATCCTATTAAACTCCAAACTCAATTCCAGTTTAACTTCCCCAAAATTGAATGCGGACGGCTAGTTGCGATATTAACTGAAATGCTAAATGACAAGTAAAAACAGAAGTCTGAATCCACAGAATTTCTCATTTGTAAAACCAAAAACTGTGTAATAAGTACTTTTCGTAATACTCATGTTCTTCTCGGAAGATGCACCTACAAAAGACAAACAGCTAGTTCTACTTTAAGACTCTAATTTTTTTATCTGAATTGTGTTTGTTTTGACTTCTTTGACCATCGGGAAGGTCTGAAAAAGACCATTTCCGAGGAAAAACCTTTACTTTTTATACAGTAATATGGTCTCAACACTTAATAACTACTCAAATTCAAATCATCTGTATAAGTCAAATCCACTCGTTTTTTCATTTTCTTCTGAATGACTTTAAAGTGATGAAGGTCTTCGGTTGTAAGAATAGAAATTGCTTTTCCATTCATTTCGGCACGCCCTGTTCGCCCAATTCGGTGAATGTAGTCTTTTGGAGAGCGAGGAAGTTCGTAGTTGATGACACAAGGCAAACCCTGAATATCAATCCCTCTGCCGAGCAAATCTGTGGCAACCAAAATGGCTAGTTTCCCATTTTTGAATTTAGTTAGCGCATCGGTTCTTGCGCCTTGGCTTTTCTTGCTATGGGTTGCCATGCAGTCAAATCCATTCTTCTTCAATTTGTCCACCACCGCATCTGCCCGAAAGGTGGAGGAGACAAATATCAACACTTGCTCAAAATTGTTCTCCTTAATTATATAGCGCAAAAGTGGTCCTTTCTTCTCTTCTTCAATTAAATAAGCTGTTTGCTCAATCAGCTCAATATCAGCAGTCTCTGTTTCCTCTACATTGATTACAAGTGGGTTTCTTAGCAAAACTTTGTTGATGTTTTTTACTTCCTTGTTCAAGGTGGCAGAAAACAATAAGTTCTGACGGTTCTGCGGAAGTAAGGCAAAA
>JBLIFI010000386.1:0-5017 GCA_047633715.1 Flammeovirgaceae bacterium | reverse complement strand
TGTATCCATAAACAAGCGGATTGAAATCTGCCCGAATAAAGTCTTTGAGGTAATTGATTATCTTTTTGATGGCAGTAATTTTAGAGGTCAGACAAACACGGTGGAAATTCCAGTATTTATGAAAAGTAATTCCTAAGAAACAAATTACTCTACTCACTCATCACACTACAAATTTCAATCAGAAAACCATCTAAATCTCTTAAATAGCTCACTTTTTGCCCCCAAAGCTTAATTTGGATTGGCTCATATTCTGCTGCGCCTGCTTGGATTACCTTTTCAAAACAGCTTTCGGGTTTTCCGTAGCAAAACCTAGTTCTATTCCAAACGGAATTGTTTTGAGACTACTTCTTTGGAAACCTCCTTTCAAATTGCTTTCTGCCAAATCTAAAGGCGCAAACGCAATTTTTGTCTCCCCCGAAATTAATTCTCCATAATCCTTTTCGGGGGGTGTCAATTTGCGCTCAAAACCAAATGCATTTTGGTAGAATGTGAGTGATTTATCCACATCTTTCACATAGAGAATTGTATAGGAATATTGAATCATTTTATGTTCCATGTTCATTCTCTTTTTCCCTAAGGAACGGAAATTAAATAAGATGCTATTTTCTCTTGTTTCTTTTTGGGCTATTCTTCGTTAAAAAAGTGTGCCGTAGCGGTGCTATGCCAAACTTTTTTTGCCTAAACTAGCCTCAAAAATAAACTGCGACAAAACACGCATTTATTTATTCCCCGTTCCTTACTATTGCATTATCCCAAAAAGGACTTATGGTGAGGCTTTGCGAATGGCTCGCCTGCATATCTTCTCATCATATCCATTTTTTTTGCAGGAATAAACAGAATATCCCATTTCTCATCGAGTTTGGCGGGATATAATAGTTCATCATTTACTACGTAACCTTTATAATTCATGTCCTCAAAGAACTCCAGCATTTGCTTTCGGTCTTCTCCATTGGATTCTACTAAAACCAAGGGTTGGAATTTGAGAATGACAGGTTTGATTTCGGGAATTACCACGGTTTCAAAACCCTCAATATCGCATTTGATGAAATGTAGCTTCTTTAAATCGGCAAAAAGCTCACTTCCCTGCCTCATTTCCGCCTCAAACTCAATTCCTGCGACTTCGTCTTTATCTAACACAAAATGTGAACCCGAAGCCATAAATCCTTTTTTATCGAGCGTGTTGTTACCCAATTTAATTGATTTCGTCTCCGTTCCTAAGGCATAGGGCATGATTTCTACTTGGGAGAATTGGGCGGTGTTTTTCCTCAGAACCGATAAAACAGGTTTGATAGGCTCTACGGAATAGACTTTGCCATTCTTCCCAACCAATTTGGCAAAAACCACAGATAAATAGCCCAAATTTGCGCCAATATCTATGCAAACATCTCCTCTTTCAATGATTTTTTGAAGAAAATAAGGGTAGTCATACACCCGATTTTTTTTCAGCCATCCTCTATTGAAAGAAATGAAATACATTTTACTCAGAACCGATAAATAGGTTTCGAGTGGTAAAATTTTATATAAAACTCTTCGTAATAAATCGCCCATTATAGCTTGCTTAATCTTAGTTGAAAATTTAGGTTTAAGTTGGATTGGTGCGAAGTTAGCAATTTGGTGGTTTACCAGCACGTTTTCGAGGAGAAAGCAAAAAAAATAGTAGATTTCAAGAGTTGCACTACTTTTACTCCATCTCAAACCGCTCCACAACAAGCGCACTTCCACCGTGGTGCAATCCACATCAAATGCTTTTAGGATAATCCTGAGAAATACGAAACTACACAGAATTTAACTCCACCCGATGGCTCGCTTATTGGAATAGACTGGAGATGTGAGTAGAATATGGTTTTTAAGATATGATTTGGTTAACGTAGAGACAGCGTATGCGCTTTCCACTCGGTTCAAGAGTGTATTAAAACCGCTTCTAGCCAAGCATAATTATTGCCACCCACTTTATGGGCGGTTCTTCTGAGATGCGACAAAAAATAAAGTTTAGCTTGGATTTTACTTATCAACTGCCATGAGTGGCTATCAAAGCTCCCCAAAACCTCGAAGCCTGTTTTCACAAGTCTATTCCGCAAGGTGCGCCCTGACTTGTCCTGATGTTGTCATAAATATACTTGTCCGTCATTGATATTCAATAAGTTATGAAAACATAGCTTTAATCTTTACCCAAGTTGTTGCTGTCATTCTGACTTTAGAAGAATCTATCGACAGATATTACTAAACATTTCATCTAATTGTAAGAATTTGAGTTTATAGGATAGTTACTTCGCAAGCTCAGTATGACACAAAAACATAACCATCTGATAATCAAAGTCATACAAGTCTAATAGGCAGTCTGCACTTTTTTATGAAGCACCTATATTCAAATAGACTGAGGTGCTAATAATATTGGCGAATGGTTTTACAGTATTCATTTGGACGATGAGATTTGTCAACAAGATGGATATAGATCTTCTTTGCCTCTTCGTCTTTGGTTACAAAATCAACATGAAATGGTGATTCAACTGGAAGTAATTCCTCCTGACAAGCATTGAATAGCAATTATAGCCTGAGCAATCAAAATGAGCATCTTATTCTAAAGTAGAAAGATATTTATTTTCAAATGAAAAAAAGGAAATATATTTTTTCATTTGAAAATAAATATCTTTACCTTTACAGCTTCATAATACTACATTTAAACATTTTAGGCATGCCCAAAGGAACAGTTAAGTTTTTCAATGACTCAAAAGGTTATGGTTTCATTACTCCAGAAGACGGAGGAGAAAAAGACATTTTTGTACACGCAAACGGACTCATTGATGAGATTCGTGAAGGCGATGAAGTAAACTACGAAGTAGAAGAAGGTCGTAAAGGATTAAACGCAGTAGATGTTCAGATTGCATAATCTGACAATCACGTAAGCAAAAAAGGGAAGTCTATTCATTTAGACTTCCCTTTTTTGCTTTATTTTTTCTGTCACAAACCACATATTTTAAAAATAAGTGGTTTTTTCTTTAGTTAAATTATTTTTTGAACATAAATAGCATTACCTTTGGCACTTATATATACTACATTTAAACATTTTTAAGGATGCCCAAAGGAACAGTTAAGTTTTTCAATGATTCAAAAGGTTATGGTTTCATTACTCCAGAAGAAGGAGGAAAAGACATTTTCGTACACGCAAACGGACTCATCGATGAGATTCGTGAAGGCGATGAAGTAAGCTACGAAGTAGAAGAAGGTAATAAAGGATTAAACGCAGTAGATGTTCAGATTTCATAATCTAGCAATTACTTAAACAAAAAAGGGAAGTCTATTAATTTAGGCTTCCCTTTTTTTTATACTACTTCATCTTTTTGGAAGAGTATGAGTAGCACCTGAAAATCCTTCAAAAGAAACAAAGCGATCAATCAATATTTTTGATTCAGTTTACATATTTAATCATGAAATATTAAGCAATGTTTTTGCATTTAAAGTAAACTTAAGAAACTCTGTTTGCTTTGTTTATGATCAGCCATTAGTTTTAGCGTAAATAACCCTGATTCATGCTAAAAATATTCCGAATCCCAGATATCAACCTCAAATATTATTTAGGTGGATTACTCATCGCCCCACTCCTGCCCTTGATGTATTGGCAAGGTAAACAAATCCGAAAAAACATTCCCCAACTTCCAGAAGCAACAGGAAATGCAGGGTTTGTGAATTCAGAATTTGAAAACACATTAAATATTCTGTTCATTGGCGAAAGTACCATTGCGGGTGTGGGTGCAGAAAAGCATGAGGATGGCTTTTCAGGAACACTTGCCAAGGAGTTAGCAAAATTCATTCAGAAAAATATTCGTTGGAAAGTGTATGCAAAAAGTGGCTATACTGCTTTGGATGTTCGTGAAAAGCTCATTCCCCAAATCACAGAAACAGAAACGGATTTAATTGTGGTTGGATTAGGCGGAAATGATGCTTTTGGCTTGAACTCCCCAGAAGTTTGGTCAAAACACGTTCAGTCTTTGATTTGGCGAATCCGTATGAAATTCCCAGATGCCCCAATCGCTTTCTTGAACATGCCCCCAATAAAAGACTTTCCCGCTTTCACTCCACTTATTAAATTCGCCATTGGAAACTTAGCTGATATACTTGGAGAAAACCTTGACAAAGTGATTGAAAATGAACCAAATGCTTTTTACAACTCCGAAGCAATCATTTTAGAACATTGGCTTAAAAAACTGAATATCAATGAGTCCGTAGACTGTTTCTTTAGCGATGGTGTACACCCAGCAAAGTTCACTTATCAGGCTTGGGCAAAAGATTTTGTTGCCTTTTTGATGAAGGAAAATGTAGTCGCCTAATATAACTACACTTAAAATAACAATTCAATCGTATGAAAATATGGAAGGCAAAATCCAATTTAAAACTCCAAACAAAAAAACTGAATGAGAAAATTGATTGGCTCAATCACTTTATTGGCTTTGTGGTAGTGGTCTTAGGTATTCTTATTGCTTTTCAACTCAATGAGTATTCTCAGGAAAATGCTCAAAGAAAACTGATTGATAAGCATATTGACAACATTAGAAAAGAAAGCGAGGTTAATCTCAGAAATTTAAAAGGCGCTATTGCTTACGGAGAGCAACAACTGAATGATTTGGACACTATGCTGACCTTAATTAAACAGGAAAGAAGCTTGCCAAGAATTAACAGATTGAGTATTAAGCTGTTGAATTTAGGAGGAAGTTATTTGAGGAAAAATGCTTATTCCCTATTTCTGGAGTCAGGAGATATGCGCTTTATGAATGATTTTGAAGAGCAGAAAAAAATCATCAACCTCTATGAATATTATGAATGGCTTGAAACATTCAATCGGAATGCCTTGGAGAATTACAGAACAGATTATTATCCTTATTTGAAAGATAATTTTGATTTGGCAACTCGCTCAACCTTCCGTTTATTATTCAAAAAAATTCGCCAATATCATTGCCACTTACCGATATACGCTCTCTGGCAAATTGGGAAAGTACAAAGATTGCCAAGACAGAATTGAGGA
>JBLIFI010000385.1:0-5023 GCA_047633715.1 Flammeovirgaceae bacterium | reverse complement strand
AAAAATACTTTTTTGAGCAATACCGATAACGCCTCAGTAGCGTTACGAAAGGAACTATTGCAGAACTGCAATCTGCACACCGTGTTGGATTTACCAGGCGGCACGTTTACAGGTGCAGGTGTTAAGACTGTGGTGCTGTTTTTCGAAAAAGGCAAAGCCACACAAAAGGTTTGGTTTTATTCGCTAAACCTTGATCGTAACTTGGGCAGGACCAATCCGCTTAATGAAAAGGATTTGGCTGAGTTTATTGAACTACAAAAGACCTTTGCAGAAAGCGAAAACTCATGGACAGTAAACATCAAAGACCTGCCTGACGGCAAGGCAGGCGTTGACCAAAGAACCTTTGACTTGAGCGTAAAAAACCCAAACACACCCGAAGAAGCGCCACTGCGCCAACCGCAGGAAATTTTATCAGCAATAAAAGCCTTGGATGATGAAAGCGCTGAAATCTTAGACGAAATAAAGCATTTGATTTAGGATGAAAAACGAAATCATTCTATATCGACCTGATGAGATTGCCGAACGCATTGAAGTAACGCTGGAAAATGAAACCGTTTGGCTTAACAGACAGCAGATTTCATTGCTTTTTAATAGAGATATTAAAACAATAGGAAAGCACATCAATAATGTTTTTTCGGAAGGCGAACTTGATGAAAAGGCAACTGTCGCAAAATTTGCGACAGTTCAAAACGAAGGTGGTAGAATAGTGGAAAGGCTAGTAGAACACTACAATCTAGCTGTCATTATTTCGGTAGGTTACCGCGTAAAATCTAAGCAAGGCACGCAATTCCGCATTTGGGCAACACGTGTTCTTAAAGATTATTTACTGAAAGGCTATGCAATTAATAACCGCATGAACCGCTTAGCTATGCTTTCTGCCATTCATTCTGACGCTTATACTATTAGAAAATGAAAGACGAAATTATTTTATATCGTCCCGATGAACTTGCCGAACACATTGAGATAAGAATTGATGAAAAAACAGAAACTATTTGGCTTACACAACAGCAAATAGCTGATTTGTTTGGTACACAGCGTCCTGCTATTACGAAACATTTAGGTAATATTTTCAGGTCAGGTGAACTTGACAAAAATGTGGTTAGTTCCATTTTGGAACATACCACTCAACACGGAGCAATTAAAGACAAAACACAAAATGTTAAAGTAAAGTATTACAATATTGATGCTGTTTTATCGGTTGGGTACAGGGTAAATTCTATTCGTGCAACACAATTCCGTATTTGGGCAACACGCGTTCTTAAAGATTATTTACTGAAAGGCTATGCAATTAATAACCGCATGAACCGCCTTGAAGACCATGTAGAAACCTTGAAAAACAAAGTGGATCAAATAGACCTACAGATCAGCACCCACCAAATCCCGACCCAAGGCGTATTTTTTGACGGACAAGTATTTGATGCTTATGAATTAGCATCAAAAATTATCCGCTCTGCCAAAAAGAATATTGTATTGATTGATAATTACATAGATGAAAATGCTATGACCCACTTAGCGAAGAAAGACAAAGGTGTACAGGTGCATTTGCTCACAAAAAGTATTAGCAAACAATTGAAATTGGACATACAAAAAGCCAATGAACAATACGGCAACTTTGAAGCAAAACCCTTTGCTCAAAGCCATGACCGATTTTTGATTATTGACGATAAGGAAGTGTATCACCTAGGTGCTTCGCTCAAAGACTTGGGTAAAAAGTGGTTTGCCTTTTCTAAAATGGAAGCCAAGTCAGTGGAAAGTATTTTAAACGCAATTTCGGGATTGATATGAACGTTCGACAAACTCAGTTACCAGAAGGTTGGGAAATAAAGAAGTTGGGGGAAGTCTGTGAAGTGATAGGCGGTGGAACTCCTTCAAAAAAGAACCTGAAATTTTATGAAGGAAATATTTTATGGGCCTCAGTTAGAGATATGAGATCAGAAATTATATCTGCTACTGAATTTAAAATAACAGAAGAAGCTGTAAAGAATAGCTCAACAAATATTATCCCGAAGGGAAATGTTATAATAGCAACAAGAGTTGGCTTAGGTAAAGTTTGCTTTTTAAAAAATGACACTGCGATAAATCAAGATTTACGGGGTATTATTCCTAAAAAATTTAAGCACCTTGATGTTGGCTATTTATTTCAATGGTTCAAAAGCATCTCTCATTTAATCATAGAAGAAGGAACGGGAGCTACTGTGCAAGGCGTAAAACTTCCTTTCATAAAAGATTTATTAATCCCCCTTCCACCCCTCCCCGAACAACAACGCATTGTTTCCATTTTAGACCAAGCCTTTGCCGCCATAGACAAGGCCAAAGCCAATGCCGAACAAAACCTCCAAAACGCTAAGGAGCTTTTTGAGAGTTATTTGCAGAGGGTGTTTGAAAATGGGGATTGGGAACTAAAAAAATGGGGTGAGTTATGTGATTTTGTTCGTGGACCATTTGGTGGTAGTTTGAAGAAAAGTATTTTCAAGGAAAGTGGTTATGCTGTATATGAACAGAAGCACGCAATTCACGATCATTTTAATCAACTACGTTATTTCATTGATGAAGAAAAATTCAATGAAATGAAAAGATTTGAATTACTTCCTGGTGATATAATAATGAGTTGTTCAGGAGTTACTTTAGGTCGTGTTGCGGTTGTTCCTCAGGGAATACCCCGTGGTGTAATAAACCAAGCTTTATTAAAGCTTACTCCAAAGACGAATGTATCCGTGCATTTTATAAAGCATTGGTTAAGAAGTAACATATTCCAAAAAATAATTTTTGATTATGCAGGTGGTGCAGCGATTCCAAATGTTCCTTCTGCTAAAATTTTAAAAGACATTCTAATTCCTTTTCCCTCCCTAATTGAACAAGAGAGAATCGTTGATGAAATAGAAATTATGATGAATAAAACTCAAAACTTGGAAGCATTGTATCAAAAGAAAATCGCTGATTTGGAAGAGCTAAAAAAATCCATTTTGCAGAAGGCTTTTGCAGGGAAATTGGAAACTGAAAAATCATTATTAGTATGAAAGTAAAATTAAGCCAAGCGGTAAAAATGTTTTTTGGTAACTCTTCACTAGAGATGGTTTTCTTTGAGGCTATTGCTAATGCACTAGATGCTGATGCAACGGAAATTGAAATCAGGATTGCAGTAAAGGCACTAAATCAACCAGAGACTCTTCAATTAGAAATTTCAGACAATGGAATAGGTTTTACCCCTGAACGTTATAGTAAATTTTCAAAACTATTTGATGTAGATGAAATCACCCACAAAGGTTTGGGGCGATTGGTATATCTCTGCTACTTTGAGGATGTTGAGGTTACAAGCTATTTTGACAAAAACAATAAGATAACATTTGATTTTTCGGAGGGGTTTGAAGAAGGTAAATTTAAAATAGAAGAAGTTGACCAAAGGGCATCAGGATCTAGTTTTAAAATGACAAGTTATGTTTTACAGAGAATTGCAAAGTCAGATTATCTAGAGCCCAAAAAAATTAAGCAACGTGTTCTAGAAGAATTTTATGCAAGACTATTTCTGCTAAAAAAGAATCAGAACAGTCTCAGAATCAGCATCACTTCCATAATTGATGGAAAAAGTTCACTCGCTAAAATTGAGAATAGTGATATTCCTGAATTTACAGCTATCCAACTGGAAAGCTCAATGAACCTTATTGATAAGTTTGTTTTGTATTATTCTATTAAGGAAGTTGATCCTCTTGACTCGTCTTTAATAGCTGCTATATCGGTCGATAATAGAACTGTGCAAGTCGATTTAATTTCTAACGAGAATCTGCCAACAGGTTATGAAATGGTATTCTTACTTTATTCAGACTTTTTCGTAGGTAAAATTGATGCTTCAAGACAAAACTTAACTATCTCAGCACATGAGCTTAAAGAAATTCAAAGCATTTTTAGAAAGGAAGTTGTATTGCTAATAGAAAGTAAAATTCCTAAAATAAAAGAGCGGAATAAAGAAGTAAAAAAGAACCTTGTAAACCGATTTCCTCATCTTGGTAGTTATTTTGATACTCAAAATATTGGGTACGTTTCTCGTACAGAAATTCTAAAAAAGGCACAAGACGAGTTTTTTAAGGAGCAAAAAGAAGTATTGGATGCTAAAAACCTCAGCGACGAACAGTTTGAAAAGTCACTAGAATTATCCTCAAAAGCCCTGACAGAATACATTTTATTCAGACAGCTAACTATAGAAAAACTTAAAAAATCGACAGGCGATAACAGTGAGGCAGAATTACATAAGCTTTTTGCCTCTATGCGGAAGGATGGAAGATTTGAAAAAGCTGATGCGGTTGATGATTTATATAGAAACAATGCATGGCTGTTGGATGATAAATACATGACCTATGAAACTATTCTAAGCGATAGAGAAATGAGTGAATTGGTACAGGTCATCACAGAAGAGGAAGACATTTCTGATGAGAACCGACCTGATATTGCATTGATATTTTCAAATAATCCTGAGAACAAGAAACCTTTTGACGTGGTGATAGTGGAACTTAAAAAAAGGGGCATTTCACTTGAGGAAAATATGAAGGTTGTAACTCAATTGGAAAAAAGAGCTAGGCGGCTAATGAAACATTATAATAATCAGATTCAGAGGATTTGGTTTTATGGTATCATTGAGTTTAGTGAAGAAGTGGAAATGCAATTGGCAGGTGAATACACTGAGTTATATTCTTCAGGCAAAATGTATTATCGAGAGACTAATGTTGCTATTTCATTAAATCCGAAAATCACCCTACCTATAGGAGTATTTATTTGGGATTTAGATGCTGTTATAAATGATGCTGATTCTAGAAACTCTTCGTTTTTGAATCTGATTAAAAATAAATTCAAACAGTAATGAACGAAGCAGAAACTAGAGCAGAACTAATTGACCCGAAGCTAAAAGCTTTCAATGATGAACTTGCCGAACCAGCCAGGATGTTGAAAAGCCCCGGAGGGGCGGGATACGTTAAAGATGGGTATAGCCCATCGGATAAGAAATGAACTACCATTACCAGCCCTGAAGGGGTTT
>JBLIFI010000384.1:0-5034 GCA_047633715.1 Flammeovirgaceae bacterium | reverse complement strand
CGCTTGAACCAGTTTTATTGCTTGTTTTTCGAGTTTGTTAAAACTCGAAAAACAAGCAATTTCTTCAAATCTTAGTTTTGTTATACCTTTTAACCAAATTCACGATAGAGCCAGTTTTTTTCTTTGGCTGGAATGAGACAACAATTTTTTTTGCTCAAAAATTCCCGAAACCATAATCTCTTTCCACCTTACAAATTCGAGTTTTGTAAGCTTTGTACCATTCTTTCCTTCCTTTCTGCTGTGCGAATAAGTGTTCTGAATTTGCTTTCCAGTTTCTGATGTCTTCCAAAGTTTCCCAATAAGAAACCGTAATCCCAATTTGCTCTCTGGCACTCTCAATTCCTAAAAAGCCTGATTGCTGTTGAGCGAGCTCTACCATTCTGTCTGCCATTTCCGCATATCCTTCCGAGTTTTCAGATTCTATTGAGGTAAAAATTACTGCATAATAAGGTGTCTCTGGGGTTTTTGCAATTGACATAATTCTGTTTTTTTAGTGGAGAAAATGTAAACTAAAAAAACTCCATGCCTTGAAGTCAATTTCATAGGCATGGAGTGACAACAACTATCATAGTAAAGATTAAGAATGCTCTAGAAGAGCGTAGTACAAATTGTAATGCGCTCTTCCAGAGCGCGCATAAAACCTGGAAGCTTGAAGCAGTTAATTACAGCTTGGTAATTTTCATTTCCACCCTTCTATTCTTCATTCTGTTTGCTTCCGAATTATTTGGAGAGATTGGGGTACTTTCTCCAGAAGCTTTTACATCTACTCTACTTTCGGCAATATTTCCGTTGGCACAAATGTAGTTTTTCACGGTAATTACTCGCTTGTAGGAGAGGCTCATATTCTTGTTAGGGCTTCCTACATTGTCAGTATGCCCTTCCAATATCACTTCCAGTCTAGGATATTTCTTCATAATGGCTATGATTCTTTTCAACTCTGACGAAGAAGCTGGAAGCAGATAACTTTTTCCCTTTTCAAATTGAATATGTTTGAGGTTGAACGATTCGCCCACTTTCAATTTGGTTTCATCTACATCAATATCGCTGTCTTCCTCAATCTCCACAGGCTTTTCTACTTTTTTGTCCACAAAAACAGTATCTCTCACAATTCTGTCTCGGTAAACTATCTTCTCCACAGGTATTTCCACTATTTTCTCTACAAAAACAGTATCAATTCTATCTCGGTAAACTATCTTTTCTTTGTAAACTATTTTCTCTTCTACTGGAGTGGGTGGAGTCGGGATTACTGGGTCAGGAATTTCATCTTCTGGCTCTTCTACCTTCCAAATTCGGATGGTTCCATCGTAGCTTCCCGTGGCAATCATGTTTTCTACTGGGCTGAATCTGGCGAGCCTCACTTTGCCAGCATGACCAACCAATCGGGCAATTCGCTGTCCTGTTCTCGTATTCCAAACATTGGCATCGTTTCCTGAAACTCCAGTTACCATGAGCGTTCCATTGTTATTAAATGCCGCCACACTATAATCATTCACATCTCCCGCCTTAATTCTTTTATTTTTTGTGCCTGAATAATAATCCCAAAAAGTCACGTAGCCATCTGTACTCCAAGTAGAGATTTGATTATTCTTTGGTCCGAGAACCACATCATTCAACCCAACACCATTTTGAAATTTCCTTAAAACATTTCCGCTATACACACTCACAATCCTAATTTCACTAGAAACAGAAAATACTACCGCCTGTCCATCTTGCGAGAGAGTTCCACCTGTAACCCTACGAACAGCAGGCCTTGAAGCCGTTCCAAAATTCATTGTATGAATAGGTTCTGCCTTGTATGAAAGTCCATAGCGATCTTTCCCTAATTGCGCACGCATAAGTGCTCCACCGTCTCCAGCAAATAAAATATATTTACTGTCTTTAGTGAAAACTACAAAAGCAACAAGCTTAGATGCTCCTCTACCCACAATTACTCTGTTGTAATAGGTGCCAATCAGCCTGCCACTACTCACTTCCCAAACCCGAACCGAGCCATCAATACAGGCACTCGCAACCATTTTGCCATCAGTACTAAAAGTAACCTCATTAATTGTAGTAGTATGCGCACTAATACTTTTGATAACCTGCCCTGTGGTCGAGTTCCACAACATGATTTTTCCATATTGTCCGCCACTTGCCAATACTTTGCCATTGGGGCTAAAACGGATATTCTGAACTTGCCCCAAATGCCCTCGAAGAGTTTGAATGGGCGAATAGGTTTGCGAGTGAACCTGAATTGCCATCAGGAGCAATCCGAAAAGTAAGCTTATATGTTTCATCAGATATTGGTTTGAATGATAGATTTTATACTAATGTAATATTTTGAGTTGATACTTACCAAATTGATGCTAAAACATGAAAAGTTCATCCTTTTTATAGAGTTTAACCAATCATTCACTCATCTTACTCCATTTTCAACTGTTTTTTGTTGGATTTCGCAGATTGTTCGTTGATGAGAAGAAACCTGTTTTTTCGAAAATTCCCATATAAACCCTGAGAGTAAAGGCAGTCAATCGTGTGTCGCCAATTTTGGGGAACGAGTTACTAATTGAAAGCTTTTACCCCAAAACCAACCCTATTAGATTTCGGACTCTATTCCAGTTTAGCCTCCCCAAAATTGAATGCGAACGACCAGTTGCGGTGTTAACTACAAGCACAAATAAAAAAAGTCTGAATAAAAGTAGTACTTCTGACAATGTTGATGGCAGAAAATAGAAGATTTCCCTTCCTTGTTACAAAGACTTGCTAAGTCTATCTAACTGAGTATCACAGAAGTTGCTGATTTTCTAGAAGCCTAAATTGCTCACACTTAGCAAGTCTCAATACATTAGCAACCAAATCTCCATTCCTGAAATGAAAAACTACGCAACATAAGCCGTTTAGATTTTTTTTTAAAAAAAATAAGTAAAAACAATCCGATTTCATCTAGCAACTTTACTTCATTTCTTTCCTAATATTGCATAAAGACTTTCTTCAAATAATTCTCTCCCACAAATAAAACCGCTGTTTTGAACTGGCAATTTAAAGATACTTACAAAAACAAAGGGCAACGCTTGCAATTAGTCAGTTTACTGCGCTCCAAAGGAATTTCCGATGTTCGGGTGCTGAAAGCGATTGAATCGATTCCACGCCATTTTTTTATTGACAATGCTTTTGAAGCCTTCGCCTATCAAGACAAAGCATTTGCCATTAGCGAAGGTCAAACCATTTCCCAACCTTTCACGGTTGCCAAACAAACTGAATTGTTGGAGTTGAAAAAAGGGGATAAAGTGTTGGAAATTGGAACAGGTTCTGGCTACCAAAGCGCTGTTTTATTAAACTTGGAAGTGGAATTATATTCAATAGAGTTCAGGCAAAAACTCCATGAAAATGCCAAATTTCTGCTTTCTAAATTGGGCTATAAAAACTTTCATCTTACTTGTGGAGATGGCTCTTTGGGACTTTCGCAACAAGCTCCTTTCGATAAAATAATTGTAACTGCTGGTGCACCCACCACGCCCAAAAGCCTGCTCGAACAACTGAAAATTGGCGGAAAAATGCTCATTCCTGTTGGAGACAACCGAACCCAAAATATGTACCGAATCACTAGAATTAGTGAAGACCAAATTGAGAAAGAGAATTTTGGGAACTACTCCTTCGTTCCTTTAGTCGGAGAGCAAGGTTGGAAAGACAAAAAGTAAATTTTAGGAGGACAAATAAAAATGGTTTTTTGACAAATCCCGTAGTGTTTAGCGAAGACGCTAAACACAGGTAAATATTTTTTGCGCTTTAGCGCAAAAATATTCTAAATCTCCTTCAAGCGTCCACGCTTGAAGCCTTAAAAGCTATCAAACCAACATCAATCACGAGATTTGTCAAAGAGCCATAAAAATGAAAAATTGGATTTCGCTTAATTCCTATCTGAATAGGTGGAAATTCTGCTAATCGTGTTAGATTTGCGAAACGCTGTGCTTTTAACTCAAAAAAAGTCCAAAGCATAATTCAACTAATTAACTCAAACATAAACATAACCTATTAATAGCCAATAGGTTAATACAATAAGCAGGGTGTTTTTTTGATATTCAAATTAGCTAAATCCAAAAATATATTCTGTTTCAAATTCTGATATAATAATGGAAAACAATCAACTACAAGTTGCCAAAAATATAGTTTCAAAACTTTTGGAAGTAGGCTCAATAAAGATAAATGCAAACGAGCCTTTTACTTGGGCATCGGGTTGGAAATCGCCTATTTACTGTGATAATCGCCTTTCCCTTTCCTTCCCAGAAGTGAGGAGTTACATTAAAGAGAGTTTAATTGCCAGAATCAAGGCAGAATATCCTGAGGCAGAAGGAATTGCGGGAGTTGCCACAGCGGGAATTCCCCAAGGCGCTTTGGTTGCCGATGCATTAGGTTTGCCATTTATTTATGTGCGCTCTTCGCCAAAAAGCCACGGTTTGGAAAACATGGTGGAAGGCCAAATTACTCCTGGGCAAAAGATTGTAGTAGTCGAAGATTTGATTTCCACAGGAGGAAGTTCCGTAAAAGCAACCTTGGCTTTGCGTGAATTAGGATTTGACATACAAGGTTTGGCTGCCATTTTCAGTTATGAATTTGAAGTGGCAAAACAGAATTTCCAAACTGCCAATATTCCATTTTTTACCTTGACAGACTACAGCACTTTGCTAGATGTTTCTATTGAACAAGGCAAAGTAGAAAACCATGATTTGAACTCACTAAACGAGTGGAGAGAAAAGCCCGCAGAATGGGGACGATTTGGAAATTAGTCATGAACTCAACTATTTATAAAAAAAGAGACTTGCCAATTATGGCAAGTCTCTTTTTATTTAATGATTATCCGCAAAGCTGCCACGAAAAATTAAGGAGTTATTGCAAGAACTCTCTTTTGTAGGTTCTTCTTCCAAGAAGAGCAGTAATACAACTGAATTTAGTAAGTTTTCAGAGAGCAATTGCTAAAATCCCCTGATTTTAATTAGGATGCAATACGCTTGTATTCCTCTGTGAAGAGGAATCTACAGAGTGGAAGAATAAATAATT
>JBLIFI010000383.1:0-5034 GCA_047633715.1 Flammeovirgaceae bacterium | reverse complement strand
CGAAACCAAAAATGCTTTAGAAAACATAAAATGCAAGCAATTGAGGTTAGTGAAAAGACCTCCGAAAGCCGCCTAAAAAAAAGTAAAAAAGGCAATGAACTTTTTACGCCCGATTGTACAGCCTAGGCTTGAACCCTTTTTCCCCATCGCTCTTTCCTTTTCCCATCGGCTTTTGAAAGTCAAGGTATCAATAAATTCCTCTATCGTTTTCCCACCAACTCCTTCTTTCCAAATGCTAGTTCCTACGGTATCAACCGCCCAGCCATCATCGCTTCCTTCTTCTGCCACATCCCAACCATCATCAGTTCCTGTGTCCCAGCCATCGTCTCCGCCCGTATCCCAGCCGTCATCGCCTCCTGTGTCCCAACTATCATCCTTTTTTCCTTCTTCTTTCTTCTTTTCTTTTTTTACCACTTTTACTGTATCGAAAGTGGGAATAGTTTCCTCTTCCACTAATTCCACAAAGCCTGCATCTTGGTGACTGAAAGCAGTATCGAGCATTTGTGGGTCAATGGCGTGCCCGAAAGTAACTGTTGCTCCCTTGATTTCGCAATTGTTAAATCTGGAGTCATACAACTTCCCTTTCTCTAAATAATAGCGACTGTACGTGAGGAAATTTGGAAAAACGGGCTGTTTATAAATTCGGCAAGTTGTGTCGGCAATCAGCAGAAATTGGGAGAGTTGTGCGGGCCCAAGTCGTTCATTTTTCACTCCGAAAGCAATAGAGGCAAATAAATTTTCAAAGTGTGGAGAGGTTTTATAGCCTTTCTTGTACATATTCTGTGCAAGCATTAGGCAGTTTGTCTGTTGCGATGAGTCCATCAGCGAACTCCAAACAGTTGCAAACTCATTCCAAATTGAATCTGCCATTTTCCTGTTTTGAGACAGCTTCATAATATGCTCTCCATCTTTTAAGAAGTTCTCTTTGCTAGAGAATGGCTTGGAGTAATTCTCTTGTGCTTTTGCGAAAGAACAAAATAGGCAAACAGACAGAACTATAGATACAAGATATTTCATGAAATCATCTTTTGGGGGAAATCCAGAATACTATGATGATAACTGCCAGTTTGGGTTCGTTTCTATCGTATTTCTTTGGCAAGAAAACTCTCATAGATACTATTTTAAGCCTGAGCAACTACACAACTATAAAGTTATACATTGCTAATGAGAACCAATAAAATAGTGTGAATAGAAGTGAAAGGAAAAAGATGAGTGGTAGTAGGTTTTTGTGCTTTTTAGAGAAAAATAAAGGAAATATTCCGAAAATTAATGCGCTTATCAACACCTAAACTTTAGGTATTTCTCCAGAATACTTACTTTAAAAGGTGGTGCGCCAATCAATTCCCCATCCAATTGAGCAAGTACTTTCGGGTTTGCGGAGATTTCAATTTCCCTGCCCTGAAGCATTTGAATTTCCCGCACATTTTGGTGGATTCCCAGTTGCATTTTTGGAAAGTTGATTAACCTTCTTATTGGAGAGATTTTGCCAATCAGGCAAATATCAAAAATACCATCGTCCAATTTGGCATCGGGCGTGATATGGAAACCTCCGCCATAAACCGTCCCATTGTTAATTGCCATCAGGAAAACAGGTTGTTCAAATTCTTTCCCATCCACTTTAAATTTCACGGTAGGTTCGGGAAATGCAGTTACAATTTTGAGAACCGTGAGTATGTATGCTAAATGTCCGCCCGCAGGTTTGCCATTTTGTTCCATGTGTTCCACCACTTTGCCATCGAAGCCAAAACCCATGGTGTTTATGAAAAGATGGCTATTGCATTTTCCCACATCAACTGATTTGACTTTCCCGTTTAGGGCAATTTCAAGCTGTTGATTGAGCTTTTTTGGGAGTTTCAAGGCTTTGGCAAAATCATTCCCAGTTCCTTTCGGGATAATACTGATTGGGATTTGGGTATTTCTCAATCCATTTACAACCTCATTCAACGTTCCATCTCCACCCACAACTAGTATATCGGTAAAATCTGGAGTGAGCAATTCGGAAACCAATTGAGTAGCGTGTTTCTTTCTTTCTGTTTGGAAGCACTCGAATTCAATTCCCTTTTCAGCCAAATAAGCCTCAATCTGCTTTTGCAGTTTGTATTTGTCTATTTGCCCAGAAGCAGGGTTGAGAAGTATGAAGAATTTACGCAAGTTGATGTGAGGATTAGATGATGTGGTAATGTGTTGATTGAGAAACTAAAAAAATCAGTAATTCGCCAAAATATATTTTTTGGTACTGAAAATGTAAAGTATGTTGGCTAAAATTTTGGGTTCTATCGTGAATTTGGTTAAAAGGTATAACAAAACTAAGATTTGAAGAAATTGCTTGTTTTTCGAGTTTGTTAAAACTCGAAAAACAAGCAATAAAACTGGTTCAAGCGGGGCTTCCCAAGCGTCCACACTTGAACCTAATAACTTAAACTTCAAAATCATGAATTGCACTCAATACCCAAATTCACGATAGAACCATATTTTGATTTCCAATTGGATAAAAGCCCTATTTTTTTAGTCAGAAACAGGGCTTTTATAGGCAAAAATCATCAGCATACCTTGTGTATTCAGTACCTATTTTTTAATCAGCAAATCAACTCATCAACAAATTACCGCATTAATTTATCTGTCAAACCAAACATTTCGCTTGCTGACTTTCAAATCTTGCAGAATAGATGATTTCACACGAATATCGAGTGTGTAGGATTGACGTTCGCCAAAAGGCACCCAAGAAACTGCCATTTGCCAACAATGCAAATCTCGGTTGATGCCAATGGAAGTGAAAGAGAACTTTTTATTAGTAAAATCATAGCCTGAGGTGAAATCAATTTTCCATTTCTCTGTCAAACTCACATCTCCGCTGAAAGTCAAACTTTGCGTGATGTTGGGGTCGGCAAAACCTGTTTTTGAATAATTCAAATTGTAACGCAAGTTCAAGGTCCAAGGAATGTTGAAATCAATATATTGGTCAGGATTGGCGGCAATATCATCTAACAAAGCCTGATTTGGGTCTTGCCCATCGGAAGTACTTTTCTTCATGGGATCATCTCCACCTTTCAATCCTTCTGGGGTAAGTTGGGTATTGGCAGATATTGTCATTCTGGAAAGTGAACCAATTCCCTGACCTGAGTTCCAGGCAAAAGTTTTGCTTCTGCGCTGAGAACTGAAATTGCCTTCTTCATCATAAATGGGAATGTAGCCATATGGGTCAATGCTCCCATTAAAAGTCAAACTTACTCGCTCTCCCCAAACTTTGGCGTTGGTTACAAAGCTGATATTTGCCAAGTTGAATGAATCTGCCAACACATTATAACTTGTGCTCGCCCGAAGCAAGTTAATTTTCTTCATTCCTCCATTTACTGTATCTTTTTTGCTTTTTACCTTCGCCTCAAATTGGGTTTCCAAATTCACATTCAGGCTTTCTGACCTTCCGCCAGCAGGTGAACCAAAAAGGAAGCTCTGGAATCGGGAAACATTCTGCATTGTCCCGATGGAATCTACCTGGACATTTTGGAAAAAGCCATACTTTTCATCTTCAAAATCTGGGCGATAACCCAAACTTGCCGATGGCGTAATGAGTTGCCGAATTGCCCGAACAGGAACATTCTCCTTGAAATTATAGAACAAATAGAAAGTAGTACTCGCTCCCAAAGCCGTACTATATTCATACGCTCTATTAAAGCCCTGCTCCTCAGTAACTACCACGGCTTGTTCAGCATCGCTCCACTTGTAATTCAGTTTTCTCGGATACCAGTATTCCGTGTAATTTAAACTTGGTGTCACTTGGAAATATTTAGCAACCGTAATGCCTGTAGAAATGGGGATTTTGTGGATAGCTCCATACTTAGAACGCTCAAAAAGTGTTGAGATATTCTCTCCATTGAACTGCAAAGTATCATCTCCAATTTCGTCAAACTCTGGTTGGATTGTACTGAACCCGTAGCTTCTTCGGCTCAAATTATTGGAAATATCTAACTTTGTATTTCCCGTATAACCCACATTCAGCTGTGCCAATGGCGATTTACTGTTTTTTACGATTTTCTTGAATGGGAAAACCCGATTCATGCTTAAATTGGCTTCGGGCGTAACAGTTGCTATTTCCGTTTGGATATTTTGGTTATGCCTGAGGTTTGCAGAGAAGGAAAATGGCGTTCCCGTAAAGGTTTTGCTATATGAAATATTGGAGTTGAAAGAACTCGAAAGGTAATTGGTTACGTTGAATGAGTTGTTCTGATTATAAGTTGCCGTTCCGAAATTCACACTTGCCGAAAACCTACTCGAACCTCTGGGAATTGGCGAATGATTCCACCGAACCCAAAAGTCTTTGTTGATATCTTTCTCATCGTCATTTCCTGTACGAACTACTTTATTATAACTGAAATTCAGCCTGCCAGAATAGTTATAGCGTTTTTTGTAATCCATATCCAAAGTACTACCCCAACCGCCCAAAGAGTAGATTTGCCCGAGAAATCTGGCACTCAAATAATCATTTACTGCCCAATAAAAGCCTCCATCACGTAAAAAAAAGCCTCTATCTTGCGCTTCGCCATAAGTTGGCACAATTAAACCAGACGATTTTTTGTTGGGGAATGGGAACAGACCGAATCCAAACCCTAAAGGCGTGGGAATATCATTGATTACCAAATTGAAAGGCCCTGCAACTATATTTTTGTCATTATTAAGTTTGAGTTTTCTAGCTCGGATTGCATAATGTGGGTGTTCTAAATCGCAAGTGGTGTAAATGGAAGTGGCATTGTAGAGCGTTCCATCTGCCAAACGCTTTGCCTTGTCGGCTCGTAAAAAACCCTCGCCCTGTTGGGTAATAATCCCTTTCACAACTCCTTTCTGGGTTTTGAAATTGTAGTAAATAGAATCTGCATTATAGTCTGTGTCCTTATCAGTAAAAACGGGGATTCCCTCGCCTTTTCCTGTAGAGTCTGACAAAGCATTTGCCCGAATGGTATTATGTAACCAATCTAATTCTACATAGCCAGCAGTCAGTTTTACGTCTCCATAAGTGATTGTTGCCTCTCCATACAAATA
>JBLIFI010000382.1:0-5037 GCA_047633715.1 Flammeovirgaceae bacterium | reverse complement strand
CAGGACTTATCAGGTACGATGGAAAAGATTTTGTGAGGTTCTCCAAAGGATTACGAAGTGAGTATATGCGCTATCTTTTAATGAAGAAAGATGGGAAAATGCTTGTCAGTAGCGACTTCGGTGTGCACGAAATTGAAAGCAGGAAAGATACTGTAATTGTGAAACAGTTAGTACCAGGGAATATTCTCTCTTCTGATACCACAGTACTCTATCCGAATAAACTTTTTGAAGACAGTAAAGGTAGAATTTGGATTAGCCAACCCAGAGGCCGAATTTCATTGTGGAAAGATGGAAAACTCAAGCATTATGAAATGGGCGAGAGAAATTCCACAGGTAAATCTGATTCACACTTTAGCTTTGCCGAAGATGAGCAAGGCAATATTCTAATAGCCTCACAACCTGGGGTTCTCTTTTTTTACGATGAGTCCATGGATATTATTCGTGAATCGAGTACGGGAAGAAAAAAGAAGCTGATTGAGGATATTAAATACCGAGGCGATGGTGTGCTTTGGGTAGTGGGAAGCGGTTTTCAGGAAATTAGGTACAGTAATAAAAATAGAAGCTTAGCTCGTGTACAGAACTTTCCTTATATCCCACTAGATATTTCCAAAATAATAGAGTTACCTAATGGCGAACTTTATTTTTCAACCCCAAATTCGGGTTTGTTCAAAGTCATCAAAGACTTTGCAGGAAACTTAGGCATGTCTCAGGTTTTGGGCTATGACATGGAAGCAGGGAAGGAATTTCCATTTCAAAATATAAGAAATGCATTTGTTGCCGAAAACAGTGATTTATGGCTTGCATCCGACAACGGATTAGGGCTTTTACAGACTAGTTTTTTTGGTAAAATCTCTCCTAGCTTTTCAAGTGTTGGTGCTACTGCAATATCTCAATCATTAGATAGAGATATTTATCTTAGTTTAGGGGAAGTGTTTCATATATCTGCTGAAGAAGACAATGCAGAACCTTCTCCAATTCAAATTCAAGAAGGCGTAGTTTCTAGTGTTGCGGCAGATTTGGGTAGAGTTTGGGTGGGTACGGCACAAGGTGAAGTTTTTTATATAAACCTTTACGAATCGTCTTCCGAAAGACTCGATTTGAATGAAAGGGGAGGCAGTATTTCTTACATGTTTACTGATGTAAATTCTTCTGCATGGATTTGCCAGAAGCCTGATTATGCACCAATGAATGGTGTAGTGAAGGCTACAGTGGATGAAGAAACAGGAAAAATCCAGATGGTTGAATATGGCGCTGACAAAGGAATTACCAATCAAATTCTAGTTGGAAAGCAGAATGCACAAGGGATTTTGTTTTTTGGTGGAGTTGGTAAAGAAACTTACCTGTATAGGTATCATGAAAAAACGGATGCTTTTCTCAATCTAAGTGTACAACTCCCCGTACAAGGAGAAGAGCCTTTTGAAGTACAAGATTTGGTAATAGATGCTACTGATAATATTTGGCTCGCCACTACCTATGGGTTGTTTAAATACCGTTCGGAGAGAATGACAAAAATTGATTTGGGAGAAGAATACGACAATATCCAAATCAGAGGACTCACCATGACAGCCGACAAGGTACTTTGGATTGCCACCGCTACTGAAGGCTTATTGAGACTGAAAGATGGAAATGTAATGAGGTTTGATGAGTCTAGCGGGCTACCCACAAAAATCATGAATTACAGATGCCTGATGACTGATCAGAACCAAAGAGTTTGGGTCGGGACTTCAGAAGGGGTAGTTATTTCGCAGGAATCAAACCCTTCACCTAAGTCCACTCCAAAACCTACGTTACTTTCTGTCTTAGTAAATGGAGGGCCAATCGATTTCAAAAAATCAAAATCAAGCAAAATCCCCAATAATTCCAGCTTTTTGGTTGAGTACCAATCTCTCGCATATCCTGGCTCTGGAATTACCTACCAAACAAGGCTTAGGAAAATCAAAAATTTTGGAAACCCACCAAGCCCCGCCTCATGGGAAGATGAGGATGCGGGGAAAGAGTATGTATTGCAAGATGTGTCTGAAATGGATAATGAAACCTATTCTAAAACTCGTTTTGTAGGCAAAGAAACCAGTTTTAGAATAGAGCAAATGCCAGAAGGGAAATATATTTTGGAGGTTCGAGCAAAGCAAAAAGGAGGCTATAAATGGAGCGAACCTATGGCTTTTGAAATTAATGTGGATAGAGTTTGGTATAAAAAGTGGTGGGCTTATGCCATTTTTATCCTATTGGCTGGCGGAATTGTTTGGGGTATTATCCGACTGAATACGTGGAGGTTGGTTCGTGAAAAATCCAAACTAGAAAGTATCATTCAAGCTAGAACAAACGAACTACTTGAGAAAAATGATATGTTGGAAATGCAGAAAAAAGAAATCTTGGAGCAAGCCGAAAGCCTAAAAGAAGCAACCAAGGAAATTGCCGAACAGAAGAGTTCAGTAGAGAAATCGTATGAAGATATGAAATTGCTAACGGCTATTGGCAAGAATATCATCATGTCTGATGATTTGGTAAAAGCTGGGCAAACTATCGGGAATTACCTAGACGAAATCATAGAATACACAAGCTTTACCATTGGCATTCCGAACGATTTGAAAAGCAGACTCGAACTCAATATTTTCAAAAAGGCAAATACAATCAAGTTCTATCGAGATTATGTGGATTATGATGAGCAGAACAGCCTGATGATTTGGTGTTGGCATAACAAAAATGAAATCATTATAGATGATTTGGAAAAAGAGTGTAAAAATTACATTGCAGATATTGTGCTCAAAAAGGATGATATGAATTATTCCCAAATCTATCTTCCGCTGGAAATTGTAGATAAACAACTCGGAATTATGGCTATTCAGCATACTACACCCAACCAGTATGATGAAAATGACATGACCATATTCAAGACCTTAGGAACTTATGTTTCTGTAATGCTAGGCAGAATGTTGGAAGTAGATATGAATGTAAAGAAGTAAATAGTACATTTGCATAATTTCAAGAGAATATATTACTTTATGGTTGCAGTGCGTTATCCATAAAGCAATGTGAAAGATTTCCTTGCTATTCAATAAACTACAAACTTCCGCTATGCCTCCAAACAATCGAAGAGATTTTCTCAAAAAAATGGGAGTTGCCAGCATTGCCAGTACAGGGCTTCTCGGTTGCGCTTCTTTGGAAAATAAATCTGTTGTTTCCCCTAAGCTTATTAAGCCTAAAGCGTTGAAGAAAGGAGATACGGTTGCTTTTATTTGCCCCGCAGGAACAAATTACGATAAATCTGTCATAGAGAATGTGGAGAAACAGGTCGATAAACTTGGCTTTAATGCCCATTTCGGAAAAAGTGTTTACACACAATATGGCTATTTTTCTGGAACAGATGAATTTCGTGCCAACGAAGTGAATGAAATATTCAAGAATGATAAAATAGATGGAATCATTTCCATGCGTGGAGGTTGGGGATGTGCCAGATTGCTAGATAAAATTGACTACCAACTCATTACAGAAAACGCAAAAGTATTCTCAGGGTTTAGTGATGTAACTTCCTTGCTAACAGCAATTTATAAAAAAACAGGACTCATTACATTTCATGGCTTAATGGGCTATTCTTCTTGGGACAGATTCTCTATTGAAATTTTTGAGCAAATTGTGATGAAGGGAGAAAAGGCATTTTTGCAAAACCTACCGCCCGATGAAGTAGAGCATTATTATACCATTACAGGAGGAAAAGTCAAAGGGAAAATCATTGCTACCAACTTAACTGTTCTTTCTAGCATTATCGGAAGCGACTATTTGCCCGATTGGTCAGACAAAATTCTGTTTGTAGAAGATATTGCCGAAGAGCCTTATAGAGTAGACAGAATGCTTACCCAACTGAAATTGGCTGGAGTTTTGGATAGTATAAAAGGCTTTGTATTCGGAAAATGCCGAAGATGTGTCGCAGAAACTCCTGAAAGAGCATTGACATTAGAACAAGTTTTGGAAAATAATTTGAAACCACTCAAGATTCCCACCTATTATGGAGCAATGTTCGGACATATTACAGAGAAATTCACTTTACCAATTGGCATAGAAGCTGAGATTGATGCCGATGCAGGAACAATCCAACTGCTGGAAAGTGCCGTGATTATGTAAAAAATAACTATTCTCCTCTGAAAAAGATAGACAAAAGCTCCCTGATAAATTCAAAAAAATCATTCGTTTAACTCTTCGAAGAGAAAAAAAACGAAGTAATTTTTAAAGTTTTGTTCTCTTTTTCCCGATGACTTTGAATTTGCAGTATACAAATGTACCAAAATGTATGATACTTTTCTGCTTTGCCAAAAAGAACTCAACCACATCATGTGGTTAAAGTTAAAAAGTCGAGAAATTCAGGTAGATTAGATATAGCCAACTTGATGAATAAAAGTATAAAAAAAACCTCCCAATTTAAGAAAAAGACAAAGAGCGTATGATTGGAGATAGCTTTACTTCTCCATCTGCTCAAAATTAAGAAGTATCTTTGACAATAGACTAAGGAATGGGGAATAAATAAATGCGTGTTTTGTCGCAGTTTATTTTTGAGGCTAGTTTAGGCAAAAAAGTTTGGCATAGCACCGCTAAGGCATACTTTTTTTAACGAAGAATAGCCCAAAAAGAAACAAGAGAAAGTAGCATCTTATTTAATTTCTGTTCCTAAGCTATCTGTCTTCATTCATAAGTAATTTAAGCAAACAGAATAAGATGAAGATTTTTCAAGAAATTATACTTTGTACTCTATTTTTAGGCGTTTTATATTCCTGTTCTTCTGCCAATGAAGAGGCAGATTCTTCCATTATAAGCAATGTCGTTTCTTTAGACTCGAAAAAAGAGTTACTTACAAACATAGAAAAGCAGGATGATTCAAAGCTTCCGAAAACCAAGAAAATGAAGATTTCCATTGAGGGAATGGAAGAGGAAATTAGCGTGGATTTATTTGAAAGTGGAGCGGATTTCCCGATGCCTTTTCATGTCTATGTGCCTTCAAAGTACAAGTCAAGTCAAGAAAAAGTCGGAAACAACGAGGCGATTACT
>JBLIFI010000381.1:0-5046 GCA_047633715.1 Flammeovirgaceae bacterium | reverse complement strand
ATTTACCTGCCGACTACAAATTATTCTGTAAAGAAGAAGAATGTATAATGTCATGGAGGATTTTCTGATTTCCACAATACCGCCCAACCTTTTCAATTTCGGACACTCAATTCTGTCAACTTAAGAAAGATAGAATTGAGAATTTCCCTTTTTGATTGAATTTATACCCTATTTTGTAACTAAACCTGTAAAGGATCTTCGTGCATTACGACTCAGAGAGTCATGGTGCAAATCCAAACAGATTCTTTTGCTTTATCTATCCTGAAATCTTGCGAGAATCCCCTCTGATTGCACTCTGCCGAGAGTCGAACCCCAGC
Organism: Flammeovirgaceae bacterium; assembly: GCA_047633715.1. Classification (GTDB taxonomy): domain Bacteria; phylum Bacteroidota; class Bacteroidia; order Cytophagales; family Flammeovirgaceae; genus JBLIFI01. The sequence goes on along the minus strand of JBLIFI010000381.1, from coordinate 4,729 downwards.
TAGTTTATCTCCCTTTCTAACAAAAAGAGTTAAGCACACCTCAAAAGCGCAAATTTTGCCGTTTAGTAATTGGATTCCGATATTTCCCAAGAAAATGTGAATTTGCTTGGATTATATCGTAATTTTGCGCTTTTAAACGACCTTTGTAGCGAGGACTTAAATTGAGTTTTGTTGCTCGAATAGGTTCAGAGTGAACGAAATCCAAAAAAATGAAGAATATATATATACTACTGTTTTTGCTATTCTCAATCTCCACCCACTCAATTGCACAGAAAAAGAAGGGCGAATATGTAGTCATTGATTCTTTGCTGAGAGCTAAGAATTACGGTTCGGCAAAACCTAAACTGCTCAATTTCAACAAGCGAAATCCAGAAAATGCGCTTTCCCACTTTTGGTTGGCACGGATTTACAAATACAATTTCGAGGAAATGTATCTCCACAAGGCCGAGGCTTTAGGGGCAAATTACGATTTAGCGGCTGCACTTTTCGAGAAGTCGAAAATGTTGGTAACCAAGCGAGATTTGAAAGAAAACAGGCCTTATTACGAGGAAATGTTCGGTAGGAAAAACTATACTATCGAATCTATTCAGGCGTATATGGATGAATATACACAATCTATGCAGAAGCATTTTACCAAGCTCACGCAGGCGAGAATCAAGTTCAGCATGATTCCCATGAACTACGAACTTTGCCAAGATGCGTTTGTGCAGGTGGTTTCCAACTACAATACAATCACAGATTTATATTTGAAAATTACGGATAGAGATATTCAGAAGTTGGGAAATATCAAAAAATGGTATGGAAATTTAGAATCCGCAGAAAAAAACTATAATGACTTTTTCCGCAGAGACCGCTTTGCCGAGAACCATCAGCAAGAGTTTGTTTTTGTGGAGATTGAAGGCATGAAATCTTACCGAGTAGATAAGCGAGATTTTATTCAGAAGAAAATAAAGCTTTTCAACTACGGGGAATGGGCAACCGAAATGATTGAAAAAGTGGAAGGAGTTCAGGATTTGCTGAACGGTTTGCAGGTTTACAATGATACGCTCAATGCACTTTTGGCCATGGAACAATTTCCATTGGGTTTCTCCTACGAGAATTTGGAGGCGAGAATGAAGGCATGGCAACGAGAATTCCTTTTGGTGGATTCCAACGCAGGTAAAATGATGGAGTGGTTCGATTACCAACTCCACAAAATAAAATTCTACGAAAACCAAATGCAGGTAAGGCGAGATTTTGCCATCAATTACCCTGATGCAAATATACGAAACAGACGAATTAATGGGCTTACGACAGAAATTGTGGAGTTGATGGGAGAAGTCAGAAATTTGGATGTGCGTGAAGCGGTTTATGCAAATCATGCCAATTTTGTGAAAAACAATTTGGGAACGGAAAAGCAAATGACCAATTACCGAACTATTGAGGAACGTCTTTTCAATGAGGTTTTGCGAGAGTGGAATATCATCCGAATTAAAATGCCTGATATTGCCCCGATTTACCCTGATTCTACCACAAGCGCAACTGGGCAAAGGCTGGTTTTGCGACCTTATAAAATGAATGTTCAGGCTTTGCTCGACAATGGATTTTTCTTGACTGAGCAGATTTACCCTTGCGTGGATTCTGGTTTTATTGTGCGTGGAAAATTTGAAGTAAAGCGAGAAGCTCGCCAATTTATTGGAAAAATCAATCGGAAAGGAGATGTGAAATGGCTGAAACCTTTCCATAAAACTACCGAAGAACTGACTCAGACTTTGGAGCAAATCACTCCTTATGAAAACGGGATGACTTTGCTATTTTCTCGCACGCTGAGAAATGGCGCAGACCGCATGAAAATGCTCGTGCTTTCCGATAGCGGAACAATACTGATGGAGAGATTGGTGGCAAGAATCCCCGAAACCATGTTTCTCGCTCAAGATGCGCCAGGTATAATTCTAGTTCACAAGTCAGAGAATGTAGCAGGAATGCTAGAGGGATTTGAGAAATACGAGATTGTTGGCTACCGATTCGATGGTGGAGCAACCGTGGTAAACGATTTGCTTTTACGTGGAAATGTGGTGGACATCATAGAGATGCGAGAGGGAATCCGCATTGTTGCCAACTTTTTGGAATACCAAGATTTGAACGGACAATTTGCCGACAGTAGAGCTTACGTGAAAGGCGGACACAATGTGTTTGTTGCCGATTTCTTCCTGACCGATAAAAGACCCAATAAAATATCCCCCATCTATTCTCTCAAACCAATTGCCGTGAGTAGCGTGGAAGTGAAACCCGAAGGTGCGCTAATTCTCTACGGCTCGCAAGGAGATTTTGAATATCACGGTCCAAAAAGCATTATTGGTGGAGACACTTGGGAAATGTTGGTGGAATGATGATGTGTTGATTTGGCGATTTGCTGATTTGAGGATGAAAAAGGCAAGCGATAAATTGGGACTTTTACTTTCTTGGATTCCCAAAATCAGATTCTTTTGCCATATTTTTTTCATCTTCCTAGAATCTGAGGATTCGAATGCAAGAATTGATAGTTAAGACTTGCCAAGTTTGTATTTGCTTAGAGAAATGAAAATTTCAAAAACCCGAGAGGTAACTAAGGAACGGAAATTAAATAAGATGCTACTTTCTCTTGTTTCTTTTTGGGCTATTCTTCGTTAAAAAAGTTTGCCGTAGCGGTGCTATGCCAAACTTTTTTGCCTAAACTAGCCTCAAAAATAAACTGCGACAAAACACGCATTTATTTATTCCCCGTTCCTAAGCGAAACTTGGCAAATCTCTTTTTCTTAAACCCACAATTTTGTTTGGATTTCACTAATCGAATTCTTTTGCATAATACTTGCCTTATCAATCAAGTAAACTCAAAAGAATATATGTCAAGATTCCTGTTTCTCATATTATTTAGTTCCTCGCTGTCTTGTTTTGCAACAGATAGTTTGCTGACCAAAATTGATTGGCAATATTTGGAAGTGCCAATCTATCAGCAATACGAAAGTTTTGCTGGGCAGACGACTTTGCAAATGGGGTATGCCAATCACAAAATCTCCAACCCAAGAATTTGGTCGGAGGATATTCGTAAGAAGTATATTTACGAGGTCGATTTGGTGCTTTCCAAATACCCTACGAACAAGGAAAAATGGGTGACCAACTACGATACACTCATGCGAAACCGTGTGAAGGAACTCTACGAACTCATTCCCGAACTGGAGCAGAATACTCGAATTACTTGGAATATCGTTCTCCAAACCGATTGCCAAACCGAGGACGAGGCAAAGGCGATGTTTCATGGCGCAGTTATCAAGTACAAACTCCACCTGACCAACAAACTCAAAAAAACGCTTCATAATATTAGAGATATTGTGAATGGCAAAGAGGGTTTTGAAGATTCGGTAGTTTTCAAGGTTTTTGATAGAAACAAGTGGGGAAACATGCTAGTAGTGAACGATTGGACGGGAAGTATGTATCAGTATGGAGCGCAGGCGGTTCTTTGGCATCGGCTCAATATGAAAAACTCGGTTGGAGACACTTCCAACATTCAAGATTTTGTGTTTTTCAACGATGGGAATTTACTTCCTGACGATGAAAAAAAGATTGGGGAAACTGGAGGGATTTATCATACCAAAGTGAACTCCATCCGAACAATTGCCCACAGCATGCGAGAAGTGATGCTTTCTGGTTATGGCGGAGATAAACCTGAGAACGACTTAGAAGCTATTTTATATGGATTGAGTAAATCCGATTCCCTCAACCAAATTGTGCTGATTGCCGACAATAACAGCGCAGTTCGTGATATGGAATTACTGGATAAAATAAACAAACCCATCAAAATAATCTTGTGCGGAAGCCAATTGAGCAATCCAATCCATGCAGATTATTTACAGATTGCCCGAAAAACAAACGGCTCAATCCACACAATTTCAGAAGACATTTTAGATTTGGCAAACAAGAAAAATGGAGATGTAATTGAGTTGAATGGCCTTTTCTATTCCGTCTCTGCCAATGGTTTCGAGAGGTTGGAGATTGTAAAACCTTGATTTGATAGCTGGAATAGGACTTACGTCCTATCCTAAAGATATTTCGTCCCGTTGGGGCTTTCATGAGAATCCCAAAAGGACAACAAATCCTTAGCTTGGTACGTAAGTGCCAAGCTAAAACGATGGCTCTTTTTTGATTTCGCATTACCTGTTTGCAACTACTCTTGACTTTAGATGCGAACGTTTCCAAACAAGGCGTTAAAGTGTGTGGCGTTTGCCTATTCTTTATTATTTTATCTGATATTTGTATAAATACAGAAATATGAAGCTCAAAAAACTGTTCATAGTATTGCTTGTCTGCTTGTTCGCTCAAACTGCTTTCTCACAAGCAGCCATTAACTGCGAACCTGTTGTTAGTGCCAAGAAAATGGGCGAGTCTATCAGTTTCTATATTTATTCCTTCCAGACCAACAAGTTCAATGAAGTTCTTCGAATAAGTTCGGTCTATAAAGTTACCTACAATTTTGACCCGAAAGCTCGTGTGGACCACGGAGCAATTGCCATTCGATTTGGTAGGGAATTCAATTATTTTGTGAGAGGATTAAGTGCCGATGATTCAAAAAGCCCGAATGGAGTAGCCAGTTCGACACAAAATAAAGGTATTTTTATGTGCATGAATCGAGAAGCGGTTGCCGAGCACCGAATCCAAAAAATGGAAGAATTTGAGAAATGGGACAAGCAAATTTTTCAAGAAGAAGCCTTCAACT
>JBLIFI010000380.1:0-5058 GCA_047633715.1 Flammeovirgaceae bacterium | reverse complement strand
GTGTGGCCAATAAAAAATCCCCAGGATTTGAATGAATAGTATGTTCAGAACCCTCTATTAATGTGATGGATAAATCAGTGACTTCATAACCATGAATTCCTTGTTTCAGGGACCAAGGAATGGCTCGCTTGACCTCATTAATATACTTATTGCTAATGTCGCTTGTTCTGACATTTGAAGTAAATGAAATACCACTTCCCAATGGTGCAGGCTCTATCAAGAATGTCATAATCGCCCAACAGGGTTTTGGCATCCAGTAACGCACATAGCCTTCGGCTGACTTAGAAGGCGTTTCTTTATAAATCACTTTAGGTTTGCGGAATTCTGCTTCAATCGCCCATCTTTGGACTAAATCCTCTCTCAGAACTTCCGTTTGAATAGGACCTAGAATCTTTAAGTGAAACTCTTTTTCTTCTTTAAACCATTTAAAATCTAATATCGGGTCTTCAGCATTGAGAATTTCTAAAGCTTCTCCCAGTTTTTGATAATCTTTATCCTCATTTGCAATCACTTGCACACCAAGTACCGCCTTACTAATTTCCGAGTATGGATTAGTCAGATTTTCAGAGCCTAAAATATCTCCAGAAAGTATATTATCGGAAGTAGCAATAATGCCTATCTCTCCAGAATGCAATTCAGAAACTTGGACTAAATCTCCAAGCTGTGGTTTAAATATCTGATTAATCTTAATATCCTTATCCAGTTGCTGAGATTGAATGACATCTTTGCTTTTTAGCACAGTTCCATACGATTTTATATAAGCTAATCGTCCTTTCTTTTCATGGAATGTTACTTTGAAAACTTTTGCAACAGGAGTTAAAAAACCATTTTTTGGTTGGGGTATCATTGTTGAAATACTATTTAGTAGTTCTTCTATACCCAAACCTAATTTGGCACTACCGAAGAGTGCGCCATAAAGTAAACCAGTTTCTATCTTTTGTTTTCCGTTCTCTAAAATTTGATTTAAATCAGAGATATTTCCTTCTAAGTAATGCTCAAGAAAAGTCTCGTCACATTCTGCCAGATTCTCCATCGATTTATCAAGAATTACAGATTCTAAATGATTGCCACAGTCTGTAAATGATAATAATTTAGGGCTATCTGAATCAGATAAATCTGGATAGTTCAAAGCGAAAAGCTTAGCACCTAAATCTTTTTCAAAATCTAAAAAAACCTGTTCCACATCTACGCCAGCTCTATCTATCTTATTAAAGAAAACGATAACAGGCAACTTTCGCTCTATCAAACTCTCCCATAGATTAAGGGTGTGAGCTTGAATGCCTTCCTTTGCAGAAACTACAAGTATTACACCATCCAATATGGCAAGAGACCTGTCAACTTCAGCAGAAAAATCAATATGACCCGGAGTGTCTACCAATTGAAATACAGTATTCTTCCAAGTAAAATTGACAGATGATGCTTTGATGGAAATCCCCCTACTTTTCTCCATACTCAAACCATCAGTAATGGCCGAGCCTTTATCTACGCTACCCAAAGATTTAGTAGCACCCGAATGATGCAACAGACATTCCGTGATTGAAGTCTTCCCTGCATCTACATGGGCTAAAATCCCTATAGTTAAAACTCTTTTATCTGACATAAGCTTGGTAGAGAAAAACTAAATTTCTCTCATGTAATGCTAGCAAAGTAGATTCAGAAATCAAAATTACCTAATGGGATTTTGGTTTGGATTCCCCAACTGCGACAAGTGATTTACAGCTACGACCACCTCTCAATATTCGTCAGCTAAATCCACAACCCTGTGAAAGCTGGATTTACGAGTGAGCCTTGAAGAAACGTGTAACAATTTTACAAATCCTCCACCTCCAACAAAGCCAAATGCGCTTTATCAGAATAGTTGACCGCAGAACTGAACACATACTCTTCGGGCTCGTGGACGAGTAGGGCGACTACTGGATTTTGGTGGATGTATTCCAATTTTTGCATCATGAAATCGTGGGAGAATATTTCCTTTGGCTAGTTGCCATCTTTCCAGAATTTATAGTGCGTGTGTGTTTCTCGGAATTTGGCATGATACGAAAAGCGATGCAACATCCATTGCCCGTTTATGGAAACCCCCGCTACTCTCTGGTTCTTCTTCAATGGCTTTCAGGATTCTTTTGGCGGTGAATTGCTTGAAGTCTCGTAGAATATTGGGTAGTTTGAACCCGTCTTTTGCCGAGGCGATTAAATGCAAATGATTGGACATCAGCACCCAAGCGTAAATCTCTAATCCTTTCTTTTCTTGACAGAATTTCAACGCTTCTACAATGGTAGTTTTGTTATTTGGGAGAGTGAAAACTTCGACCGGGGACGCCTCGTTCAATCTACAACCGTGAGCGTGAGGAAGTACATTTTGCCTTCTTCGATTCTGTTTCTAAATCCCATGAAAGTAAAGTTAGGAATAGCATCGGCTACCGACTTTACGCAGAACGGGTCGAGTCTCGAAGGCGAGTCCCATTGGAAACCTCGACCAGCAAAATCAAAGATTTTGTAATAGAAAAACTTCGTTTTTCGCCTGCGCTGGTCAAGGCCTCTTAGCCTTGACCGAATCTGTATGCAAGTTTCCAAACTTGCTTTACTAGAACTCTCCAATGCGGAAATGGCTTGGTAGAAATTGGATTATCTGCATTTTAACCTTGTGGAAGCTGGGTTTACGAGTGAGCCAGGGGAATATTGGTATAGTAGCGCAAGAGATTATGCGGGGAAGAAAGGTTTGTTGGAGATTAAGTTTTTGTGATTGCTAATCGCCAAATTCATCCGACTTTCAAAAAATGCAAGATGTTTGACCTGTGCTTTTGGCAGAATCGAGCGGAGGCTTTAAATATGAAAAGGTCGTAGGAAAAGACCTACCATCAGTTTGTTAACATCATCTACTTTCCATTGTATGATTTCAATTCTTCCAATAATGTATCTATATCTGTAAATGGAATAAGTTTGTTATCGCTTTCGTATTCTCTTAATTTTTTGGCACAAATTTTTGCAGATTCTAGGTCTCCTTTTTCTACAAGAGTTGTGTATAGCTTTACTTTTTCAAAGTATTTTCTTGTCTTTTCATATCCTTCTAAATTTGCGGTTAATTTGCTTTTCAGACTCTCATAACTAGGGTAAATTTTAGTCGAGAAATTTTCAAAATGTAACAAAAACCAATATTCTATACAGGGCATTGTCTCAATTATGCTAACAACTTTGGAGTGTTTTTTGAGAATTTTCCGTTTTGCTTTTTGATATGATTGATTTTTCTGTTCATTCTCCTTGAATATATCTAAATCTATTACACAATAGACTTTGTTGTAACCTTCTTCTGCTTTCTCTTCTGCCTTTCTGAAAATGTCTGCAAAATCAGAGTGTTTAGGAAGGTCTGGGGATATTTTATACGTGTATCTCTCTACACTTTTCAAGTCATCAAAGTAATGCCATTCTGTTTCCCCTTCGCCAATAATGGCGATGGTAAATTTTATATTCTTTGGTTTTCTCGTTTGTCTAGCCATTGTGCGAGTCTAAATATACACTTCCAGTCTCAGGTTTTGCACCAAGTTTTCCAATTCTATAAGCATTGTAAAGCGAAGTATTTTTATGCAACCCAAAATCACTTGCAGAAAACAGTTCAGTTGCGCCTTCATCATTCTTCTCGCAGAACCAAACAGCATCTCTTCTTATAAAATCTTCTTGTAGGATACTGATATTGTGAGTAGTAAACAATAGCTGGGAATCAGTAGAATTTGCCAAAAATGTTTTAAGAAAATGATTGACTAACTCATAATGAAGCGAAGATTCTAGTTCGTCAATTGGAAGGGTGTTATTCTCACTCAATAATATGCTCAGCAATGTTCCAAAACCCAAAAACCGTTTTGTTCCTTGCGATTGCGACTCGTAAGGGAGTGTAAACTTGCCATTTTTGAGTTTGTGCTCAAAACGAATTTTTTCGACTTTCAAATCAAAATCAACAATTTCTTCGAGTTTGTAACTATTTATCAAACTTTTAAAGTCGTGTGTGAATTCCCATTCCGAAGAGTCCACAATAGCTTTCGGGTCATCAATAGTAATGTCAGATATATTGAAATCTGCTTTTTTTAGAATATTAAGAATAAAGTCCTTATGACCACCTAAGTTTTTTATTGCGATAATCTTCAAGTCAGTATGCGGATTTACTGAACGCATCAGGTTTGTGTTAAACCACTTTACTACCTCATCTAACAAATCTATTTTTATGTTTTTCTGCATATAAATAGAAAGCACAGTAGAGTTCTTGATTGTACTCGTTTCTAGTGCAAATTGCTCCTTTTTTCCAATCTCTAATTTCTTTCCGAATGTGATTTTGGAGATGCCATCTTTTACATCAAACTCTCTATTGAAGAGTTCAGCAGGTTGCCTACTAGGATAATAAATAAGTTGCTCCTTGGAAATATAGCTTTTGTTGAGAGATACGGAATAGATGAATCTAGTTTTTCCAATGAAGAAAGAAAGACTAAAATCCGTATCTTCTTTTCTCGATTCTTCATTGAGCAGAAATGGGGCAAAGTGAATTTCTTCAAACTTATCTTCCTCCGCATTCAAAACCAATGTTCTCAGAAAGTCTAATGCAGATAGCAAATTGGATTTCCCTGAAGCATTTGCCCCAAATACAATTCCTAACTTTAATAGCTTGATTGATGGAGATTTCTCAACACAATATAAATCTTCATAAGAATTATCAGAAGTTGCCTCGAAACTCAACACTTGTTCATCCTTAAAAGAAAGAAAATTGGAGACTTTAAATTCGTGTATCATGATTTTTATCTGTCAAATCAGTAAATTATATACGAATATTGTATTTAAAAGTCAGAAAATATAATTTATTAGTCTAAAGAAATGCACTTCTATGAAAATATTGGAGGCGATAGAAAACAACATCCAAGAGAGTAGAAGGGAATGGATGCTTTGGATGTTTGACCCAATCTGTATGCAAGTCGGTAGTCGATGCAAACTTGCTTCAAAATCCCTCCACCTCCAATAAAGCCAAATGCGCTTTATCGGAATAATTTACCGCAGAACTGAAAACATACTCCTCGGGTTCGT
>JBLIFI010000379.1:0-5060 GCA_047633715.1 Flammeovirgaceae bacterium | reverse complement strand
TTTCATCATCTGAGACTGCAGTTAGTATTTCTACAGCTTTCAGCATTTCATCAATCTCATCTGGATTTTCAAAATCCATCATTCCATTTCCTTCTATTCGTAAAGAAACACTTCCTCCTTTCAAGTCGTGAAAAGTATCATTATTCTGCAAATCTCCGAAATTTTCCAATACTAAACGATAACGTGGCTTGTTGCCATCCATATTCTCTAATATATTTAAACCTAAATCCAACTCAAATTCCTTGTCGAAAGCTTTAAACTTCACCTTTCTGATTAGGAAATCGAACATTCTACTTTTATTTTGTGGAGTTTGGTGATAGTCTGATTCCGAGAAAACCTCATAAGATTTAGTGCGGATTGACTCAAATGCCACTAAAATGGCTACGAAGTTCATCTTCCGAGCCACATTTCTATCCCAGTCATTTTTAGATGCACCGGACTCAATCAGCAAAGTACATTTTCCCACTTTTTGGAAGGAGTCTCCAAAAGAAGTTGGGTCAAAGTCTGCTACATATCTGCCAACTTGGTTTGGAATCAGCTTTTGCAAAGCTACATTCATCTGACAAATCAATTGCATGGATTTCACTCTTTCGGGAGTCTTTTCCAACTCGCCAATTGGGTTTGCCAAAAATGAGATTGTAGCTGGGTTTAGGGAATCTCCCACGCTGTAAAATCGATCTTGGTCGTGCAAATTAAAAGCAAAGTCTGGTTGGATTTCGCTATGGAGTTTCCACAGTAGTTCTGATTCTTTGGCTTGCTGTGCCATTGCATCTCTATTCAGGTCAATTCCTAAGGCGTTGAATCTTGAAAAACGTGTTAACCCGTCAGGATTCAGAACTGGAATAAAATAGATGGAAAACTCCTGACTCCAACCCAAAACAGTATCGACCAAAGTTCTTGGTGGATTTGTGAGGAAATTCAGCAAATCGAAAATTGCCATCGTAGCCGTAGGTTCATCTCCGTGCATTTGCGACCACAGCATCAACTTGGTTTTTCCAGTTCCGAACTTGATTTGATAAATGGCTCTATTTTCTTCCGAAACGCCCGCTTCTGCTATCTCCAACCGTAACTCCTTTTTTAGTTTGGAAATTAATGAACTAAAAAACGCATAAGAGAACCTTCTTCCCTGAAAACTGTTTTCTTTATAATTGGCGTAGCAATCTGCTATTTGTTGTGAGAATCCTGACATATATTGAAAGAAATTAGATGCGAGATTTTAGATATGAGAGAGTCGGTAATACAATTCGATTGTTGATGGATTGAGACTTGCTAAGGAACGGGGAATAAATAAATGCGTATTTTGTCGCAGTTTATTTATGAGGCTAGTTTAGGCAAAAAAGTTTGGCATAGCACCGCTACGGCACACTTTTTTAACGAAGAATAGCCCAAAAAGAAACAAGAGAAAGTAGCATCTTATTTAATTTCCGTTCCTAAGTCTGAGTAATTTAGATTTATCAAAACTTACAATCCTCATGGTATTCAATGAGAAAGACTTAGCAAGTTTTTTATAATGCTAGACATTTCAAAAAAAACGAGACCTCGGCAGCGGTGTCGATGGCGACAGCATCGGCTGCCCGATCCCAGAAAACCCTGCCGAAGGTTGGTATTAAATCCGTTCAACGTCTGGCAGGACCTACGGACTCTGCCGATGGTCGGACCACAGCGATTCACTTTTGTCTAGTACTATACAAGTTTTTATAAGAAGACGGAATTCGTTGATTCTCGCCATTAAAACCAACAGAAGCATTGTCAAAAAACCTAACAAAAAACATTCGGAGATTCTGATTTCTCCCAAAAGCACAAATAAAGTAAAATCCAAACAAAATAGAATTATGAGTAAGAAAACATTGGTTTTAGGAGCAACTACAAATTCCTCTCGCTATGCTTACCGAGCAACTGACGATTTACTTCAAAATGGGCATGAGGTTGTTCCTGTGGGAATCAAGAAAGGCGAAATTTTCGGGCACGAAATTATCAATGACAAATCAATCCAACCAGAAATAGATACAGTAACGCTTTATGTTGGCCCGCAAAACCAAGCTGAATGGTACGATTATATTTTAGAGACGAAGCCAAAAAGGATTATTTTCAATCCTGGAACTGAAAATACGGAATTAGTAAAACTGGCTGAAAATCAAGGGATTGAGGTGGAGAACGCTTGTACTTTGGTGATGCTTTCTGTAGGGAGTTATTAAAGGAATTGGTGAATTGACGATTTGAGAGAAAAATGCTTGAAGAATTTCCGAACCATACTTTTTAATCATTTCATTTTCCATGCAGGGCTTTTTCATAAAAAGAATTTGGGCTGTCGGTTTAGGTCGGATAGTGCCTTGGAAGCTGATGCTTCCTTCAAAATTCAAGTCCGATCGGACGCTCGAACTATATTAGAGTTGTACTGATATGCACAAAACAACATTTTTGTTTTTTATGAAAAAGCCTTCTTTTTCCCTGTAAACCGCCATCTATCTTAGGAGAAATTTTGTAATATTACCTTTTTAATTCAATCATATTATTTAGCATAATGGCAAAATTAGAAGTCTGCCCATCTCCCGAAATGATTGGGCTTTATGGCGATTTATCAGATAAGAATATAGTAGTTACCGATATTTTCAGAGCTACTTCCTGCATTGTTTCAGGCTTGGCAACTGGCGTGAATCACATCATTCCTGTGGATTCGGTGGAAGCTTGCCGAGAGTTGGGCAAACAAGGTTATTTAACTGCTGGTGAGCGAGCGGGAATCAAAATTGATGATTTCACATTCGGAAACTCGCCATTCCAATATATGAGCGAGCAAGCAAGTGGAAATAAAATTGCCATGACCACCACCAACGGAACAAGGGCAATTGAAGCTTCTAGAAGTGCAAAAAAAGTACTGATTGGCGCATTCCTGAATTTGGAAGCCGTAGTGAAAGAATTAAGAAATGACTCGTCCGATTTAATAATTTTCTGCTCAGGTTGGCGAGGGCGATTGAGCATGGAAGACACGCTCTTTGCAGGAGCTTTGGTAAGTGCGCTTCAAAATAATGGTTATGAAAGTTTTGGAGATGGTGCATTTTCTGCCACAAAACTTTGGGAAATGGCACAAAATGACCTTTTCGGCTTTCTTTCAGAAGCAAACCATGCAGAAAGACTTCGAGGACTTGGTGCAGAAAAAGATATTGAATTTTGTATTACACTCAATGAGTTTGATGTAGTTCCTTATTTGGAAGGAAGAAGCTTGAAGGTTTAAAAAAATTGGATTAAAAGAAATCATTATGAAAAAAGCCTGTCTCATCTTTCTAATTTCCGTCTTGGCAAGCAGCTGCTTAAAGTTAGAGGAAAAGGAATTTTACCTTGATAATAACTGCACAGAATGCAAAGAAAAACTCGAAAGAGAAATTGTGGAACTTGAGGCCATTCACTATTCGGTTTATGATGCAGAAGCTGGGAAATTGAAAATAAAATACAATCCTCTCAAATTCCAAGTGGCAGATTTATATGAATATCTCCAAAAAGAAGGATTCTCCAACCCCAAAGACTCTTTGAGTTTTAGGGGAAGGCTGAAACCTGTTTGTTGTAAATAATTAGTTGCTCTCTAGCCAATTTTTAGCTTCTTGGGTGTACCAGTTTTTTGAAAAATTCTTAGCATTTACGATACTCTCGAAATGGTGTTTGGCTTTTTCTGCATTTCCTTTTCTATCGTAATATGCCCCCATATATGAATGTGCGTATGGATTTTGAGAATGCTCATTCAATAGCTTTTCCCCTATATTGTCTATTTGCGCATCAAACTTGTTGGGCGCATCTCAAAATGTCGCACACTAAAAAAGCATACGCTGGCAGAGGTTAAAAACCTTGCCAGACGTTGGGTTTATTAGAAATCTAGCATTCATAAAAAGTGCATTTTAATTTATTGCGACAAAATGAGATGCGCCCAACTTGTTGAACTCGCCAAGTTCCATATAAAAAGCTACATCTTTTAGGAATGAAAGAGTATGAAGCAGGTTTAAATCTGCGTATTCCAAATAGTTAGGATATTTTGAAAAAATACTGTCTAAAAGCAAGGCACTTGAATTCAGTTTCTCAGGCTCAAATCTTGCCATATATGATTCGGCTAATGCTCGTGCCAATAGCTCTTTTCTATAAAAAACCTCATTCAAAAGTTCATTTTCATTCTCAAACAGATAATTTTTCAAAAAACTCAGAACAAAGAGTGAAGAAGTGGCATCGCCATAAATGAAGCGAGCAGGGTCACTTAATAAGTTATTATTCGCAAGTAGTGTTAAAGAGATATTCTTGGATGGTATTTTTAAAAACAGACTTGAATAACAATCATACTGACCATACGCCCAAACAATTTTTAAGCCTTCAAATTCTTGGTTAAAAATGCCATAACCATAAGGAAGTTGAGAATTAGCTGACGAAAACATTAAGTCTTTTGATTTCTGTGAAATCAAGGAATTCTTATCCAAAGCCTGATTAAAGGAGGCTAAATCGTTTAGATTTGATACAATCCCGGCAGATGCAGAATATCCAAAATCCATGAACCCATCTTCAATTCCATTGTCTAGCATATATGGCTTTGCTATGGTTCGTTTTTCTTCGGTTATTTGAGCTGAGTCTTTCAGTAAAAAGGTATTCTTAAGATTTAAAGGCGATAAAATCTCTTCTTCCATCTGCTCTGCAAATGTGTTGCCTGAAGCTCGCTCAATCACTTTAGTCAAGAGTCCAAATCTTGAACTATAATAGAATTCTTTTCCAACATCGCCTTGAGAAGTATGAGACAATACGTGCTTTATAAGAATTGAATCGCCTAATACTGGTTTTGGCAAATACTTGTCTATTGGTTCTTCGAGTGAAAGTTGTCCTTGCTCTACAAGTTTCATTATCAAAATCCCAGAAAACACTTTTGTAATTGATGTAATTGGGAATAGTACCGTAGAATCTAATTCAGTTTGCTTGTCTAAGGAACGGAAATTAAATAAGATGCTACTTTCTCTTGTTTCTTTTTGGGCTATTCTTCGTTAAAAAAAGTTTGCCGTAGCGGTGCTATGCCAAACTTTTTTGCCTAAACTAGCCTC
>JBLIFI010000378.1:0-5068 GCA_047633715.1 Flammeovirgaceae bacterium | reverse complement strand
CCATAGCTATTAATTATTGCTTTTTGTTTTTCACCGGTTTCTTATTAACCTTAGATTGAGGGTATTTACGTTTGGGTTGCCAAGACTGATTAGGTGCATTATAACATGAACTCAAAAACAAAGCGATGAGCCCGAAGGCGAAATATTTTTTGATTGCTCTCATAAAATTGACTGATATCAGATTCAAAATACATATAGTTTAAGAAACATAGAAATTACTTTGCCAAATTGTTCCTTCAACTCATTACATTTGAATTTATTATACAAATATATACGATATGCAACACATCGAAGGTCAGTTAGTTGATATAAAGAACAGAAATATTATGAATGCTCGTGTGAGTTTTTCTAAGGAAGAAGGAATTTTAAACATAGAAAAAATCCCAACTGCTCCTTCTCATTACATTCTACCAGGGTTTATTGATGCACATATTCATATAGAAAGCTCCATGCTTATTCCAAGTGAATTTGCTCGGCTTGCAGTAACACATGGCACAGTCTCCACCGTTTCAGATCCTCATGAAATAGCCAATGTTTTAGGCGTAAAAGGTGTAGAGTTTATGATTGAGAATGGTAAAAAAGTCCCATTCAAGTTCAATTTCGGTGCGCCTTCCTGCGTTCCCGCTACCACTTTTGAAACTGCTGGCGCAACGATCTCTCCAAAGGATTTGCAAAAACTTCTCCAAAAAGATGAAATTAAATACTTGGCAGAAATGATGAATTGGCCAGGTGTGGTTTATGACGATAAGGAGGTGTATGAAAAATTGGAAATTGCCAAAAAAGCAGGGAAGCCAATTGACGGGCACGCACCAGGTTTGAAAGGAGATTTGGCAAAAAAATACATTTCCGCAGGAATTAGCACCGACCACGAGTGTTTCACGGCAGAAGAAGCATTGGATAAACTAAGATTCGGAATGAAAATAATTATTCGGGAAGGAAGTGCAGCAAAAAATTTCAATGCGCTGGTCGGATTGATTGACCAGCATTATGAGCAAATGATGTTCTGTTCGGATGACAAACACCCAGATGAATTAGAACTTTGGCACATCAACAAGCTAGTTAGCCGAGCCGTGAAACAAGGGAATGATGTTTTCAAAGTCTTACAAATGGCATGTATAAATCCTGTTGAACATTATAAATTAGATGTTGGTTTATTGAAGGTTGGAGACTTTGCGGATTTTGCAGTAGTAGATAATTTGGAGAATTTTAATGTGAAGCAAACATTTATTGATGGGAGATTGGTGGCAGAAAATGGAAAATCTTTTATTGAATCGGTAAAGGAAGAAGAACCTAATAATTTTAAGGTTGAGCCAAAAGCTTCGGAAGACTTCAAAATCCAACCTACTACTGACTCCAACCAAATAAGAGTGATTGAGGCAATGGATGGAGAATTGGTAACCAATGAACTTATTTTTCCTGCCAAAATAGAAAATAATAATCTGGTTTCAAATACTGAAAATGATGTGTTGAAAATTGCCGTGGTCAATCGTTATAGCAATGCAAAGCCTGCCATTGCATTTATCAAAAATTTTGGTTTGAAACGAGGAGCAATTGCCTCTACTGTGGCGCACGATTCTCATAATATTATTGCGGTTGGAGTGAGTGATGCCGAAATTTGCCGAGCTGTAAATATGCTTATTGAAGTAAAAGGTGGCGTTTCAGTCTATTCAGAACAAGAAAGTAGTCTGTTGCCGTTGCCCGTTGCAGGGTTGATGTCTGCAAAAGATGGCTATGAGGTGGCGAAAAATTACTCGCAAATTGACCAATTGGCGAAAGATATGGGAAGCACACTCGAAGCCCCATTTATGACACTTTCATTTATGGCTTTATTGGTGATTCCCACTTTGAAATTGAGCGACTTGGGTTTATTCAATGGTGAAAAATTTGAATTCACATCAGTAAGTGTTTAATTTCCAGTAGTGTTAAACAAGTAATGCCAAAGCAACAATAAATCATAGCGCAAGCGTCCGCTTGTGCCCTTAATATCCGAAAAGTAGCATTACATGTTTACAACTGCCTAATTTCCAATCCAAAATAGTTTAGAATGCCACTCGAAAAAATTATTAAAGTTTCTGGAAGCTGCCTTTTGGGATTATGGAAAATAGAAGAAGAAGAAAATGAATTGCTGAATTTGTGGGAGATGGCTACAAATGACTATTTCCAATCAATAAATGTGGCTGAAAAGCGTAAAGAATGGTTAGCAAGCCGAGTTTTGATCAAACAATTAGTTAATTGTTCGGAACAGAAATTTGAGGGGATTTGTAAGGATTCTCATCAAAAACCTCACTTAATTAATAGCAAAGCACATATTTCCCTTTCGCACACAAGTGGTTGGGCTTCGGCAATTTTAGATTTGAAGAAGCCAACTGGCATAGATATTGAAAAAAGGTCAGAGAGGGTGGGAAGAATTGCCCCGAAGTTCTTAAATGAGCAAGAGAAATTAGCCACAAAAGATGATTTGGATGAAATTATGATTTATTGGTGTGCTAAAGAAGCGCTCTATAAACTGAATGGAAAGAAAGGGCTGGCTTTCAAAGAGCAAATTCTTGTTCGGAAGGAGTTTGCCAAAAACACTTTTGAAGGAGAAATTATTCAAGATGGAGTTGCTAAATCCATTCAGATGAACACAATAAGGAAGCATGACTTTATATTGGTTCATTCACTATAATTCAAAGAATCTATACTTTAACAAACCCTACTAACAATGAATAAAATTTATAAACACCGACTCACGCTCTTGCAGGTATTTCTTTCTGCATTCCTGATGTATTCTTGTAACTCAGCGTTTCAAAGCAAACCAAGTGTAGTAATTCGCAAGCCTGATGCTGGCTATGCTGGCGGAACAGGAACTGTGATTACACCAAAACCCGCAGATGATATTGCCGACTCAGACTCTGACTTTGGTTCTGATTCTGACAATAGTGGAAACGGAAATGTGATTCCTGCCACTTTAGAGCTTCAAATCAATAAAGTACTGAAAACAGCCGAGACTTACACAGGCACAAAACATAAAATTGGTGGGTTGAACAAGAAAGGAATTGACTGCTCTGGCTTGGTACTGATAGCCTATAAAAGTATAGACCTCAATTTGCCTCGCTCTACTGGAGGGCAAGTGAATGTTGGTAAATCTGTAAAAAAAGAAAAGCTTCAGAAAGGAGATTTAGTTTTTTTTACTTACCCGAAAGGGAAAAGAATTACTCATGTGGGTATTGTGAGCGAAGTGAGAAGTGCAACTGACATTGAATTTATTCATACTTCGACTAGCCGAGGAGTAAGAAAAGACAATTTGAATTCTACTTACTGGAATCCGCTTTTGGTAAAATCGAGAAGAGTTCTTTAGTTTGCAGTCAGCAGACTAAACTTGGGCATTTCCAATCTGTTTGGGAATGCCTTTTTTTGAAATCGAAAATCAGTTCATTCAATTTAAAATAGCAAAATATGAAATTATTGGAAGGCAAAAATGCGCTTATCACAGGTGCTTCTCGTGGAATAGGAAAGGCAATTGCCCTTAAATTTGCAGAACATGGTGCAAATGTGGGTTTCACATTTCTGTCTAGCGTAGAGAAAGCAAAAGCATTGGAAGAAGAATTGGCACAAAAGGGAATTAAAGCAAAAGGTTTCCAATCTGATGCTTCTGATTTTGATGCGGCAGAAAAGTTAGTAAATGATTTTGTGGAGGAGTTTGGCTCGCTAGATGTACTAATCAACAATGCGGGAATCACCAAAGATGGCTTGCTTATGAGAATGAGTGAGGCTCAGTTCGATGAGGTAATTAGCACAAACTTGAAGTCTATCTTCAACTTGACAAAATCTGCTTGCAAAACTTTGATGAAGCAAAGAGCTGGCTCAATAATCAATATGAGTTCTGTAGTTGGAGTTCGTGGAAATGCGGGTCAGGCAAATTATGCGGCTTCAAAAGCAGGGATTATCGGGTTTACCAAATCGGTTGCCTTGGAGTTGGGTTCTCGAAACATTAGAGCAAATGTGATTGCCCCAGGCTTTATTGAAACAGAAATGACAGATGCTATTGACCCAAAAGCCTTGGAAGTTTGGAAACAGCAAATTCCTATGAAGCGTGGTGGAAATGCTGATGAAGTCGCTGATTTGGCGGTGTTCCTCGGTTCAGATATGTCAACTTACGTAACTGGGCAAGTCGTGGAAATCAATGGGGGAATGAATACATAATATTACAAAGTTAGTAAATGTATATAATCAATAAAGCCACTTGAAATTTATTTCATGTGGCTTTATTGATTATTCTCTTCTTTATCTATCTAAACTTAGGACATTTTACTTGTACTGCAAAAATATAGGATAAACTCACCCCGTAAACCATGTAAATATCGTTTGCGCCACTAAATATCCCAGGTTTTTTATCACTATATTGTTCCAAAAGAGTGCCGTCATTCCCTCTTCTCTCACCAGGAAAACCTAAATTATTTGGATCATATTCTGTGCTGGTAATATCATTTGTATAAGGATTATAATCTCCATCCCAACCTGGAGATGCTGGCTGGCTATAAGTATTGGCATCTCCTCCATTTGCAGTATAAAAATTGTTTAGACTCTGCACGATGGCCGCTCTGTTGTCTCCTCCAGAACTTTCTGAACCATAAGCTAAACTTCTATCGGAGAGAAAGTATGCCAATGGGTACTTACCATTAGTTTTCTCAAATGCCTGATATCTGCCACTCACACCATCTATTTGGTCTGTAAATGCCCAACGGAAACCTGCTTCAACACTAATGTCAAGCTTATCTGTTAGTTTGTACCTTACGCCTAACCCGAGTGGAATGCTTATTAATATGGGTGGTATTTTTTGGAGTTCTACGTCTTGATAATCCCTTAGGTTTACCCAAACACCTGCATCTATATCTTCTTGCCAAGTGTTTGCGTCATAACTTATTGGAGAACTAAGAATGCTTCCATCTGCGCCTCTATATCCCCCTGTTGGAGTTTGTGCTTTTGGGTTATTCGTACTCACAGCAATACCTGCAAAAATATAAGGAATGGGTTTGTCGGGTCTTCTGTAGTAAAAACCTCTGTTTTGGACTAAATCAAAAATACC
>JBLIFI010000377.1:0-5070 GCA_047633715.1 Flammeovirgaceae bacterium | reverse complement strand
AATCTACCTCTGTTTGTGTGTAATATCTGTAGAAAGGATAAACAGATAAAAATGGAGTAATTTTTACAGGAATTTCCACACTTGCAGCATGGGCAATCAAACCCCAATCCCAATAATAGCGATAATAGCGATAATAAGATTTGATGATGGCGATATAACCCAAGAAGCAATTGGCACGAACTCCAACAGGTAATTTAAATCTGTTGTCTGGCAAAACCTCTACATTGGACTGGTTGGCTGGCTCATTGGCAAAATACACTCGGTGGAATGGAGTGGAAAGAAAGCCTTGCTGATACACTACATCGGAGGAAATACTCCACTCGAAACGCTTGCTTGCCACTTGTGAGAAATACCAACTCAGCGAGTAGGAGTTTCTTTTGTTGTCAGGATTATCGCCCAAAATTCCTCTAAGGAACGGGGAATAAATAAATGCGTGTTTTGTCGCAGTTTATTTTTGAGGCTAGTTTAGCCGTTCCCGGTCGGGACAAAAAAGTTTGGTATAGCACCGCTACGGCACACTTTTATACCCGCAATGGAATTGGAAGAATAGCCAAAAAATAAACAAGAGAAAGCAGCATTTAATTTCCGTTCCTAAGCTCAGTCGGGCGAATAATTACCCAGCTATCCAAAAAAAAAATTGCGAAGATTCCAAATTCTCTGTTGTCATCTAAAGAACCCTTGCTGATTCCTCCTCCGAACCCAATGGAAGTGTAATCGTATTCGGTAGAAAAATAGGCGGAAGTGGAATAAGTGAAGTTTTTCGTGTTTTTCTTGCTCCAATCCACATTCAAATGTGTTCTGGTATCGGAGCTTGAGGCTAAAGTCAAAGCTAGGAAGCTTTGACTAGCCCATGAGATATAATGAGTTCTTTTGCAACCAATAATTAATGATAGAATACTGACAAGTAACAAAAAATACAAATTGCACTCAATCTCCCAATTAACGATTGAACCAAGTAGTCTCTAGTAAAAAGTCAAAATTATTGGTGTCATTGCTAGGCGATCCTGCCCGACTTTTATCGCCATGGAATGGGAGGAAACTATCCACGAAAAACATTTTATACATCTATGAGATAGTTTCTTCGCAAATCGGTAGCCGATGTATCAGACAAGGTCGCTTGGCGATGACAAAAGCCAAGTCAGGATAAGTCTATTAGAGTCTTAAAGTAGAATTAGAACATTGAATCCGACCAAAACCTCTCTCTTCAAATTCTCACAGAGAAAAACCCTTAACTTCCCAAAACGAAGAATCCACAAACCAATTCAATCATCCAACCATTTATTGTACCTTTGCCATTCGTTTCAGTAAATCCGCAGAATGAGCATCAATATCCAACTCCAACCCAACCAGAAAGTATATTTCGCTTCCGATTTCCACCTTGGCGTTCCTGATAAGGAAGGTAGTTTGGTGCGTGAACGAAAGATAATTCGATGGCTAGATGAAATCAAGCACGATGCGGGGCATATTTTTCTGGTCGGAGATATTTTCGATTTCTGGTATGAATACAGGCAAGTGATTCCCAAAGGCTTCATTCGCTTTCAGGGGAAATTGGCAGAACTGCGAGATATGGGGATTCCCATTAGCTTCTTTTCTGGAAATCATGATATTTGGTTGTTCGATTATTTCACGGAGGAATTGGGCATTCCAATTTATAGAAGAAACCAAGAAGTCCGAATCAACAACCTGAAAATTGAACTGGGTCATGGAGATGGTTTAGGGCCTGGAGATTATACGTATAAGTTTTTACAGAAACTGTTTGAAAGCAAAACCTGCCAATTCCTTTTCTCCCGACTCCACCCAAATATGGCACTTTGGTTTGGCTACACTTGGTCTATGTCGAGAAAGAAAAAGAAAAATATTAGAGTGAGTCCGATTAAAAGCAAAGAAAATGAATTGCTCTGGCTTTATGCTCGTGAAGTAGAGTCCAAAAACCACCATGATTACTACATTTTTGGGCATAGGCATTTACCACTCAATTTAGAAGTTGCCGAAAACAGCCGATATGTCAACTTAGGGGAATGGATGTGGAGTTATACTTATGGAGTTTGTGATGGCGAAACGGTGGAGTTGAGAACTTTTGAAAAGAATGATTTGGAGAAAGCAAACACGAATAAAGCTCGTACGCAACAAGGAAAGCAAGACTAATTTCTTGCTTTCAGAAAGAAAATAAGCTGTTAATACAAGCTTAATTTGGCAACCATTACCCGATTGGTTTTGTTACTGGTACTAGAAACACTAAAACAAACTCATGAAAACAATATTAAAAACATTATTTCTACTCTTACCTCTCTCCTACTCTATGTCTCAGTTGTCGGCTCAAAATATTCAATCAGAAAAATCTGAAGTCACTTTTAAAATCAAGAATTTAGGCTTTTATGTAAATGGCACTTTAAGTAACCCAACAGGGGAAATTGTTTGGAATGAGAGTAATTTATCGGCCTCCAAAATCTCTGCTTCTGTGAAAGTGAGCACTATTGACACAGACAATGGCACAAGGGATAAACATTTGAAGCAGAGCGATTACTTCTACGCCACCAAGTACCCTGAAATCAAATTCCATTCTACGACCATCTCAAAATCTGGAGATGATTACACGGCAAAGGGAAAAATGACCATTAAGGGAACTGAAAAAGACATCTCTATTAACTTCTCCGTTTCGGAAAATGATGAGGCAACTACTTTCAAAGGGAAATTCAAGATTGACCGAAGAAAATTCAAAGTAGGCGGAGGGAGTTTTGTACTTTCAGACGATGTAATTGTAAAGTTTGAATTAGCTACAAAATAAAATTCAAAGTTATTCCTTCCAATTGTTGCAATTACTCAGACTTTGTTTACATTTGCAATCCCAATACGGGTTTGGCCTCGTAGCATAACTGAATAGTGCACTTGATTACGGCTCAAGAGGTTACAGGTTTGAATCCTGTCGAGGTCACAATAACAAACACCCAATAACACTTAGTTGTTATTGGGTGTTTTGTTTATATATTGCCCCAAAGTCATACAATCAATAACCCTCTAGTGTTGCTCAAAGTGGTGGATTTTATGACAAAATACTGGACAAAAAAACTGTGTCATAGAAATGGTGTCATATATAGTAACCGCAAAGAAACGGAAAAACAAGAAAACGGGAGAAACTGTCTTCTATCTCCATCATAGAATTGCAATAGATGGAGACTCTAAGCCGAGGGAAAAATCTTTGGGCATAAAAATTCCAGAGCAATTTTGGGATGAAGGGAAAAAGAAAATCAAAGAAGTAGAAGCTTTCTCCATCAAACTCAGTTTGCTTTTAGACAAGAAGAATAAGGAGCTGGACAATCACTTGCTCAATCTCAGGATTAAAAGCATTCAACCAAATTGGCAGAATGTCTGGCCAGAGTCTGATAAAAAGTCTGGCAACAAGGCAAAGGGCTTTCATGAAGACATGATGGCCTACATTCCTGTGGTTTTGGAAGAAGAAGCGGAGCGGAAAAACCCCAAAGGCAAGAAACCCTCCCCAGGAACGGTGAGAGGTTGGCGGAGTAAACTCAATAAGCTGAAAGGTTTTGTGAGCACGCTGAACATGCATAACACCAATGAAAAGTTTCTGAGAGACTACCAAGCCTACTTGGAGCAATCTGCTGATATAAATGCGTATAGCAGTGTTCACGGACATCTGAAATTCTTGCGGAAGTTCTGGAACTTAGCAATCAAAGATGACCTTACCGAAAACTACCCGTTCAAACATTTTGTACTGCCTGACCCAGAATTTGCTGAGAAAGAATTTCTTACCAGAACAGAGCGCAAGGCACTCATGGATTTGTTGGATGATGACAATATACCAGGCTACTTAAGAAACACGCTGGTAAATTTTCTGATAGCCTGTTACACAGGTTTGAGATATGGAGATTGGCACCAAGCCAAGCATGCAAACATTAAGGAAGGAGACTTATATATATGGCAGGGAAAGAAAGATGGCAAACTGCTTGTGATACCAATCACCCAAAGAGTTTCTGACCTGCTTTTGCTAAAACTACCCCATTGGAAAACCTTTCCTGATTATGACTACCGAACTTACCTAAAGGAGCTAACACAAATAGCCAAGATTAAGAAACACGTAACCACACACGTAGGCAGGCACACATTCTGTATGATGTGCCTGAATGAGGCAGATATGACCTATGAGAAAGTAGCTCAGCTGATTGATGATGACGTAGAAACCGTGAAAAAACACTACGCCCGCTACCATACTACCAGCAGGCGAAGAGAATTGGAGAAACTCAATGATTTGTAGTTATTTAACCCAAAGCCAACAAACAAATACAACTAGCTACAGATTTGGTTTAAGCAGGCGCAAGAATAGTTTGGAGCGGCTGTTTGCGGAAGCTTAGCAAAAGCATATTTGTAGGATTGCAGCTCACGCCCCTGGACCTCATGCTTATTCAATAACTGCTCATAGTTATTGAGCAGTTTTAAGTGTGATTGTTCTAATTCAGTCATTGATTCTCCAGTACGTTTGCTGAAAAACCCAAAAGCCTATTTATATATTTCTTTATTGTTCTTCTCTGCCATAAGTAATAATTGGTTTTGCTGGATTGAGTTGATTGGAAAAGTCTTTCATTAGCCTTCCATTATCTTCTTTTTCATCTCTTTAAACTCATCATCATCTACTATACCAGAATCTCTCAAGCCAGCCAACTCTTTGAGTTGTTCTGTTTTGGTAGGGCCGTTGCTTGTTTGGGAGTTTAATACTGCAGTTTGGAGCTCTTTATTTTGTTGCGCTTCTTTTTTATTCTTGCTGACAAGCGTAATGATTAAGCCTATGATAGGAGAAAGTAGTAGTGATAGAAAAAAAGCACCCCAAAAACCTATCTTTCTATCCATAGCAATGAAGCCTACAATAATAGAAAAGACAAACCACCCAATAAAAATATCCATATATATTCAGTTTAAAGATTGAAAAATTACTTTAAACTCACTCTGTTAAAATACCAGTTCGGTTGCTGGCTTGTATGTAGTTGGTAATTCTAATTTATAGTATCCTTCCAGATACTTGATGATTTGTATAGTAGAAAGCAGGAGCCTACAAAAAGC
>JBLIFI010000376.1:0-5071 GCA_047633715.1 Flammeovirgaceae bacterium | reverse complement strand
AAAATAGTCTTCTACTACTTTTTTTCTTTGTGCTATATCTAACTTTTCCGTTTTGAAAAAGGTGTTGAATTGCGTGTTTGTAATTTCCTGAGCCGACTCAATTAGAATTGGGAACACATCTAAATAGCTGTGAGTGTCTTCAATTACTGCTTGCAAATAAGTATTGTAATGATGGCAATGGAAAATGCCAGGCTCTTGAGCGGAAACATAGGCATTTCTATCTTTATGGAATTGTCCTCTAAGTATCATTTCTTTGATTGGTTTGGATGAATACAGATTATTGGTTTTCGAGAATCTGCGGATTAAAAATCTCCTTTGGGAGCTCTTTTTGGTAAACCTCTTTCAAGCCCTCATTCAGTATAGATACCATTTCTCTATTTAACTCCGCCTCATCTGTAAGCGTATGATAAAACAAACCTTGCTCTCTCATCTCTGGCAATTTGCGCATCACAACCCGTTGCCAAGCAAGCGGAGTGATGTTTTCATTTAACCAAACCTTGATTTGTATCAATTTCATACCATGAATTAAGTGGATGATTCTTACGGAAATAGGCTTTTGTATGCTGACATAGTCATAGCCTAATCATAAATATACACTTATTTTACTGATAAAACCTATGGATTTTTTTTAGGCATTTTTTGGTTAGAAATACGTCTAATCAAAAACGCTAAATTGTTTTTTCAAATCATCAACTCAACAAATCCAAACTTTCTCTATATTTGAATCTTGAACTCAAAATAGCAATCCACTTTTCCTAGTTAAATAATATGTCAGCCCAAATCATTTCCATAGTCAATCAGAAAGGAGGAACAGGAAAAACTACTACCACCGTGAATCTGGGTTGTGCCTTGGGAAAATTGGGGTCAAGAGTGATGATTGTGGATTTCGATTCACAAGCAAGCCTGACTTACTATTTGGGAATCAATCACTTACCAAAAGGAAGCATTGCCGATGTGGTTTTTGGAGAGAAAGATTTGAAAGAGATTTTAGTGAGGAAAGAAGGTGTAACTATTGTGCCCGCCAATATGGATTTGGCAGATGCGGAACTTTCTTTAGCGAAATACGCATCACGAGCCGAAGTTCTGAAAAGAATGCTTGACCAAGTGCGAGATGAGTATGATTATATTCTCATTGATTGCGGACCTTCACTTTCTGTATTGACACTCAATGCGCTCAATGCTTCTGATGGCGTAATTATTCCGTTGGAGTTGGAGGTATTGGCGATGCAGGGTTTGCAACTAATCAATAAAACAATTCAGCGAGTCAGAAAGTCTTTCAATCCTGACATCAAAATTTTAGGCATTTTACTTTTAAAGGTGGATTTGGCAAAGAAAATCACCCAAGAAGTCTATCAAATGCTTATCAATAGCTATTCCGAGCATATTTTCAAAGCACATATTGAGTTGGATACACGAGCTATTGAAGCACCTTCTTTTGGGCAAAGCATTATTAGCTATGCACCAGAATCTATGGCTTCCATCGGCTACTTGGATTTAGCAATGGAATTGATGAGTGGAAAAGTGGGGAAATAGAATTCTTTTAGTTGTATTTTAAATACAAAAAGGTCGATGTATTGAATTTCAATACATCGACCTTTTTGTGAGTAAGCAGATAATTATGAAACATGTTTTTTCAAAAACGAATCAACTGTTTTATTCCAGTTATTAATTGCCTTGCTTCTGCTTTTATTAAGTTGGTCATTCACTTTGTTGTATTTTTCGAGTGCCGCATTCATGTCATTCACGCCTTTGTTGTAACCATCTACATCTGCTTTTGTGCGTTTGTTTTGCTTAATTTTCTCGAAGTTGGCTTTGATTTTTTCAAATTTGTCTTTCTTGATGAAATAATCTGTGTAAACACTCATTTGCTCGCCTTCTGAAATGTAGAAATTCATCACTTCTTTAGATGCCTGCATTAAAGATGCATCGCCTCGGAAACCTTGGAATTTAATTAAAGAATCTAATCCTTCTTTTGCAAAAGTAACCATGGCATTCTTGCTTTGCTCAACGGCACTTACATCTTTTTTGCTGAGTCCATCCAATGCATAGCTCTCTTGAATCTTCGCTTTAAAAAACGTGAGGTAGTATTTGTTGTAATAACTCCAAACCTCAGAAGCATTGCTCATTCTTTTGGAAAGCTTGGAGTCGTTTTCTAGTAGTCGAATGTTGTTAGCTTCAGCAAATTTTTCTGTTTCCTCATCCATTGCTACAGATGCTTCTGCCAATTTCTCATTGGCTTTCTGCTTTGTGAGCAAATAAACCTCCATTAAATCGTAAGATTGTTCTGCCACTTCTTCCATGTTTACAATTTTCGCATAATCTTCATTAAGGATGCTGTATTTTACATCTAAACGCTTGATTGCAAATACTTTGTAACTTGCATCTCCATTGAATCTTGGCATTTTGAATATATTGCCTTTGGCTTCTTTGATAGATTGCAACAACTCCATCCTCCGCTTATCTACCTTTTTTGCTCCCTTTCCTTTAGATACCGCTTTTGTGTACTCCCATTGTTGTTCGCTAATATTATTGAACTGATTGGTAATGTAACCAAGGTATTCTACTGCTTTCGAGAAGTCTTGTGCCTGAATGCTTTGTGCAAAAACCGTAAAAACGATTGCTAGAAATGTGATTTTAAAATGTTTCATACGTAATTCTAATTTCGATTTTGTGTAAATATTAATCTGTATTATCCGATTGTGTTTTGCTTATTTCAATCCAATCCAATCAGATAGAATTTGATAAGCTTCTTCTAAGTAAATATCTTTTTCGAGTCTTGCTTTCCGAATGTCATAAACTGCTTTCGAGTCGGGGATTGCCATCAGAATTTCCCTATCCAACAATGATAATTCCACATTGAAAGCACTCACAGGTTTAGCAGTTTCTAAATCCAACAAAGCAATTAATGCCTTTTTTTCTGCCATATATTTCTCATAAGCCTCTTTTTGGAGTGGGATTTCGGAAATTGGATTGAGTAGTTTGGCATATAACTCCGATAGCCTTTCGGGAATGCTTTGGAAAACCGAATTCGCTTTCACTCTGTCATTGCTTTTGTTCCAAAGTGTTTGGATTGGAAGTGCGGGAAGCAAACGTGCGTAAGTTTTCTTTACAACACTATCGGCAACCAAAGCAGTCGGGTAGCTGTCTTCTCCAATCGGAAGTGCATCGAGTAATTGTGGTAAGGAAATATCTGGAACAACGCCCATTTTCTGATGCGATTTCCCTGTGATTCTGTAGAATTTGAAAGTGGTTACTTTCATGAATCCAATGTCAGAATTATTCGCCCAAGATTCCAGAATTTCACTCTCCACATCCTCAGCCAACGGAACAATATTCTGCCCTGTGCTTTTCCCGAAAGTTGTGCCACCAACAATTACGGCTCGGTTATAATCTTGCAGGGCAGCTGCAAAAAACTCCGAAGCAGAAGCACTAAATCGGTTGGTAAGTACCACAATTGGCCCGTCATAAATCTTCCCTCTGTTGAAATCCTTCAATACAATCAATTTCTCATCTGCATTCCGTTTGATTGCCACAGGCCCAACATCTATAAACATCCCAATCATGTCAATAGCTTCTTGCATAGAACCACCACCATTGTTTCGCAAATCAATGATTAAACCTTCAATATTATCTTTTTTGAGGTTGATAAGCTGTTTGGCAATGTCATTGGCGCAACCCAAATTAGTCTCGCCTTCCATGTCTGTGTAGAAACTTGGTAAGGAAATATAACCTGTTTTTTGTTTTCCATCGAGTAGGAAACTGTTGATTACATTGTCTTCATTTTCCGTTTTTTCCTTCTGCAATTGCACAGATTTTACTGCTCCAGTTTTCTTCTGGACAGTTAAAGTTATCTTGTCTCTGTGTCTGAAAGAATCTAGCAAACTACCCAACTCACTTGCCGTCATAAAGTGGAGATTGTGTGTTGTTCCACTTGCTGTTTTGAGTGTTTTCAATAAATCTCCTTCATTCAATTCGTTCGATTTCCAAGCAGAACCTCCAGGAAGTAATTCTACTATTTTCAATCCGCCACGCTTGGTTTCTGCAAATCCGAACCCGAAAGTGTATTCCGAGTCAGAAAGCATGGTCTCAAACATCTTCATCTCATTCACCGAATAATAAGCCGTGTGCGGGTCGTACTGCTTGGCAATGGCATTGAAGTAGCTGGAGCTTACTAAATTTGATTCCTTTTGGAGTTCATCAATTTGCTCTTGGAGTTGCTTTACCCATCTTTCACAGGTTTGTTTTCTGTACTTTTCCTCCAATTCAACCACTTTCCCCATGTCCGAATCAGTTGAAAGCTTATCTAAAATATCCCACTTCAAATACTTTTTAAGCCGAGAGTTAATTTGAGATTCAGTAGGGAAAAGTGATTCCTGAAATTCCTTTCTTGCCAAAAAGATGGATTCTTCTTGAGTGAAAATCAAAGTAGAGTCGGCAAGTAAATTTATTTTCTCAATAGCACGCTCCAAAGCAAGAGAATAGCTTTGCGTAATTTCAGAAAGCATATTACATTTCCCTTCCTTGATTTGGTCATCAATTAGATTTTGTTTGGATTGGAGTGCTTTTATCTCTGCTTTTGAGAAGTAAATATGGTCTGGGTCGAGTTCATAAATAACTGTTTCCAAAACCCGCTTCCCTGTGACATCAGTAAGTTCAATAGGATTGAAATGACGTTTTTGAAGGTTCTTATAAAGTAACCTGATGGTTCTACAATGGGCATCTTTGTTAGATTGTGCCGAACTGGAGATAGAAACGATTGCCAAAAAGAAGGCAAAAATAGTAGTTGTAAGTAGTCTCATTGTGCGCTTTTATTGAAAACAGATGCGAAAGTACGGTTAGTTTGCTTAAAAACGAAATGATTGGAGAGAAAGCTATTTATAGATAAGGAAATTGTAAGTGTTTTTGTAGGTTCTTCTTCCAAGAAGAACAGAGGTATTTAGAGGTGGAACCGAACTTGGCAAATTCAGAAGCGGATAGTCATTAAACTAAAAAGAGCCAATTAGTCTTCACTAATTGGCTCTTACATTATTCTCAACGAAAGTGTCTTATTCTTCTATTTTCACACCTTTCC
>JBLIFI010000375.1:0-5091 GCA_047633715.1 Flammeovirgaceae bacterium | reverse complement strand
ATAATCTCAGCTTTTTACAGCACCCCAGTTTTGGATGTTGAATTGGGAAATAGTGTTAAACAAATAATGCTAAAACAAAAATGAATTATAGCGCAAGCATCCGCTTGTGCCAAAATATCCAAAAGCACTATTATATATTTACAACTACCATGGTTTCCCAATTGTATTTCAGAAAGTTGAATCGGCAAAATTGACTAGTATGTCTTACTGATTTCGCTTTCGGAGCGCAAAGGTAGGCAAGGGGAAATTAAAAAGGAAGGATTGGGAATTAAAAATTTGGGAATAGTTATTCCTGTGGTGTGAAAGTGCTAAGATTCAATATGATTTTCAATAGATAGTTTAGTTCTTAGCACTACGCCTGACTTTATAATCTCCAGCAATATTATCAATATAGATTTTGCAATCTTTGAAAAAGCTCACGCCAATTCGCATCCGACTTGTAGTATTGATGGAGTTTTTATATGTAAAAAACTCATGTTCCCAAACTTAATTTCTGGAACAACGCCCACTTTTTCTTGAATAGTCTGCAAACCACCAATTGTGTATCTTTTGCGCTCATTGTCTTGGAAGTCGTAATTACTCAATAGGTCTTTCGCCAACTTACTTTCTTTAGGAAGGTTGAATTCTGATGAAGAACCAAAATCTATAATCACTTTATACTCTTTTCCGTTTATGGTAATGAAAGTGTAAGGCGCAGCTCCATTTTCGTTTACAATTCTAATTGAAGTAAGAGAATTGTTGGCAAGTTCTTGATTGGAAATCTGCATTTTTTTGTTCGGATAATCAATCAGCCAATTTGCTTTGGATTACTGTTTGCCCTAGAATTCCTCCGAATTTTGGAATTTGCTCTTTCAATCCTTCCAAATTACCATTTACTGCAAAAATATTTTGGAAATCAATTTCTCCAATCTTCATAGACTTCACAATCTCCTTACCCAATTCCATTTTCCTATTTGAAGCTCCGCTAAAACTTGTCGTTTTTCCCATCAAAGAATCTCGTTGGAGAACACTCACATCTGCGCCAGTATCGAAAAGAAAGCTTTTGGAAACTCCATCTACCTCAACAGGCAAAAGAATGACCGTTTTAATAGTTGTGAAATCAATGATTTGGTTAAATTTTTCGGGAGAAACATTTCCTTTTTTTTGATACTGACTGGCAGTAGAACAGGCAGAAATAAAGGTTGTCAACACGAAAAGAACAATAACTCTGTAGTTTTGCATAGCAATTAAGTTTTAAATGACACTTCTTGATTGCTAGATGCAATAAAAAGAGAAATGGTTGCTTTACCATTCCCTTTTCAATAAAAAAGCTTTTGTCTCTCACAGAAACTTTCACTAAAGTGATTGATAAACTTTAAAATAAGTACTTAAACAGAATTAACATAACAATTAAATAATTATAAAATCATCATAATGAGCAACTTATGCTCATTATGATGATTTTATCAGCAATTCCCGATTTAGATTTTCAATACGAAAAAAAATGTTTTTTTTATGTTTTCCGTGTCAATCCGTGTGCGAAGTCAGTCTGGGTCGGCACACCGATTCCAATCACGCTAGAACGTCAAAATTAGAGCGCAAAATCCTAGAAATATAAAGATTAAGCCTGATTTAATTCTAAAGCGGGAACTGCTGTGATTTTATAATTATTTTGTCTGACTACTTACGCTCCCTTTTTCAGAACTCTACGCAAAATAGTCTTGCATTGTCCGATCGTTTGCTCTTTTTTGCGTAAAGGCGACTGTATTTTCAGTATAATAGACTTGTCCTGTCTCTGTCTGCCTTCAGGTAGTCGATGCTGTCTTTACCAAAGTAGCAAATGAATTGGTTCAATAGCTTTATCCGCTCTTTTTGAGATGAATTATCTCTTTTATCTCCCAAAACACGCCAGAAAATAGGCAGACCTACTCCTTGATAAATGACCGAGAGGAACAGCAGGTCTATGTTGAGCCTGCCAAATTCCCAATGTGTACAATCCAGATTCAGTTGGTATTTGCCCTTTACAGGCAGTATTCTCATTATCAGTCGGCAAAAAAAGATTCTGAAAACGTAAATTGCCTGAAAAACATCTGCACCCTGCGAAGTTTCGAATAGAGTTGTGCTCCATTATGTATGGTTGCCCAGCATTTGAAATTCACCCTACGAATTTTCAGTAGAGAGATGATTAAGTAACTCAGCAGAGTCAGTCGAGCTTGATTCTCTCCCAGTTATTGCTTCAATATCACTTGTAATTCCTTACTTTTATCAGGACTTTTCATCTAATTGTTATTTTTAAGTGTAGGAACTCAAAAATAACAATTAGATGAAAAGCCCCTATTTTTTCTCATGTTGTACTTAAAACAAGAACCCAAATCGTACAAAAATTCGCCCGCCTTCATCGGAAGTCGTGTAATCTGCTACAATTGCCGCCTTCTCAAATGGAGCAATCCAAAGTCCGCCACCATAGCCATGATGGATTTCGCTGGAACTTATTCCATTGTCTCCATCATACCAAACTCGCCCAAAATCGTTCATTCCCACAATGCCAAAACCGCCCGGAAAAATTGGCGAACGGAAGTGGAATAGCTTGATTCTGAGTTCTGTATTCTGATAAAGTGATTTATCGCCAGCGAAACGCATTCTGCCATAACCTCTCAAGTTTTCAGACCCGCCCAATGTATTGGCTTGGAAATATTCAAAATCTCCGCTGTTGATAGCTCCACCAATTCTTGCCGCCAACACAATTCTTTTCAGCCTGCCGAAACCTTTATAAGCCGACATACTTCCTTTGAATTGATAGTAGTTAATGTCATTGATATCATCATTCACGCCTTTCACCAAACTGTTTTCCAAATTCAATCTGAATCCTTTTTTCGGTAATTCTTTGTTGTCTCTCGTATCCACAATATAAGAAGCGGTAACACCAGCAAAGTTTTGTCCCAATCCAATTAATGGTTTGGCGTTTGCATCATCAGATAAATATCTCAGATCTCCATCTTCTGTTTCTTCAATTCCCACATTCTGGAAGAAACCTCCAATTGAGAAAGTTACTTCTTCATTTTCCGATTGCCTTCTCAATTGTGGGTGAAAGTAGAGTTGTGAGTACCTGGAGCGATAGAAATTATTGCCCTTATCTCTGTCAATAGTAGTTCCATTTCCTAATCCGTAATAGAAATTAGTGAAAGAGGGAACTCGTAAATCAGCATCAAAAACAAAGTCCCATTTTTTGATGAGCGCACGAAATTCAGCTTTGTATAAGAGGTTGTAAGAAGAAGTTTTCGGGGCAATATTCGCCTTAAAAGTATGCCTTGATGCATAAGGTTTTTTCCTGAATCCGTTGCGAGTGATTTGAAGACCACCGCCAACAAAAATGCCATCATCTGGATTGAACGCAAATCCCAAAACAGGCGTACTCACATCGTACTTAAATTCTTTTCTGTCGTAGAGATTTATGTCTGGAGAGTCAGAACGCCTATCTTTTACTTCGCCCTTGTGCTCAATTTTGGTTTCGAGTACGTCATATACAATGGTTTTTTTCGAGAATGCGCCTACTTTGGAACTATCAACAATTTTGTCTTTTCCATCTCCACCTATAATTCTCACACGAATTGCTTTAGAAGCCTCTCCAATTACTTCAAAATCATCATTTCCATCCAATCCATACAATCGAATTTCTTTTGTTTCTCCTTTCACGAAAGTTCTGTCATAGATTTTTTGCTTGCGTTCTCCATCTTTTTTCTGCTTCCAAACTCTCACACGAGTGTTGTCATTATCTAGCCTCTCTACCTTGAAATATTCATGTTTATCAGAGCCAACTACATTTACCGTTCTAGCCAAAAATGTGTAAAGGTCTTCGGCATATTTACTCAAATCCTCTCTACGTTTCTTCAGTTTAGCAATGATATCATCTCCATGATGCTGATAAATTTCTTTGGGAAAATCTTTAATTGCATCTTCAATTACTTCATCTGTCAAGCTTTTTTTGAGCGAATCTGCCATGGCGAGCCAAACTTCTTTGGACGCTTCCGCCATGAAAGTCCTATCGAAATAGCGTGCGTTGAAACTGAGTGTAGTTACATTCCTAATTTCATCTTTGAAACCTTGAAATTTCGGAATCCCCCAATTTCGTGAGCCAATTGCCAACAGCCAGCCATCGGAATTGAAAAATGCTTGGTCTCTATCTCTCGGAATAGGTTGGTAAAATTTATTCCCCTTTTCATCTTTAAATCTTGCCCAGCGCCATTGGTCATCATGTCTGTCCCAATCGCCAATCCAAATATCAAAGAGTCTGGATTTTACTACAAATGGCTCATCTACGTATTCGTCATTGTCTTTCATTATATGTTTAATAACAGAACCTGTACTTTTAATACTTTTCGAGTTGCCAAAAAAATCAGCTTCTCGCCAATCGTCATTTGGGCGTTCTTCGTAAAGGTAAAGTCCATTGCCAAATTCTTTACGGTATTCTCCCAGTCTTGGGTCGTCAGGTAAATAAACTATTTTCGGATTCGTATGATGAACTCCTGCTGCAGTTGCCAGTTTCGGAATCACAAATGCTCCGTAAGGATGAGATGCGGAAATTAAATCTGTAACCACATCTTCTGCCACCGTCTTTCGTAAATCTTCTGGAACTGCTTTTTCGGGGAATTTCTCCAGAGAACGCAACACATATTGCTTACCATTTTCAGCTTGCAATCGTAATGATTTTGTTTGCATACCGCCTCCTTTCTGAACGATTTTCAATCCACCTCTTTCCTTTCCCATATCGAAAACAGGTACATCTTGGAGGACTTCTTTCCATTCTTTACGGTAATTCTGCCCGAGCATTCCGCCTTTTTTTCTCATTCCCAAAACCTCTGTAGCTTGGAATTTCTTGGTTTGTCCAGTATAATCAAGTTTGGATGTATCTTCTCCAACGACTGTTTCTGCATAAGTATGGTTGAAGAGTTTCTTTCTGAAAACTACTTTTCCTGTTAAATCAGGTCCGTCTGGAGTCCAAAACTCCACCCAAACATCGCCATTTTTATAGTAGTTCATTCTGGAGAAGCCTTTTCTTCCATAAGCAAACTCCGCCTTCTTTTTATGTGTGGTATAAGTCTGCTTACAGCCCGA
>JBLIFI010000374.1:0-5097 GCA_047633715.1 Flammeovirgaceae bacterium | reverse complement strand
TTTTTCAGTCTCTATTTTCTTGCGAGTTTCAGGGTCTGAACCAGTATGGTGGAGAATATCTACCATTGTTTTCAATTCATCTCCCTCTGCTTCATGCGGATAGTCTTTTAGTATTCCGTTCTCGTCAATAAAATGGGCTTGCTCGAAAAGTGCCAACAATTTCTCTAGTTTGGTCTGATGTTTTTTGCCAATCCGCTCTACCTGAACTACATAACTATCGTGTGTCAGATGCTCGATGAAGCGACTTCGCTTGGTAACAAATTCATTGGTAATCATATCTCGGTACTGGCGTTCAATGTGTAAGCACGCAGATTCTATGGTTGGGAGTTTGAAGCCAAGAATATAAATTGTTTTGATTGGTAATGCTTCCTCCTGTCCGTCCACCAAATCCTTCTTTTTATATTGCTCGCCCAAATAACTTCGGAAACGCATCAAATCCACTTCTCTACCTGCCTTTTGGATTTCGATGAGAATTTTCTGGCTTTCGCCATTCTCCAGCCTGACTACGGCAATGAAATCCAACCGAAAAACAGTAAGTTCAATCAATTTATTATTTCTTTCTGCTTCGGCATAAGTGAACTCCTGAGGTCGCAAATCCAGCTTTTCTACGGTAGCGTTCAAGAATGTGCCAATGAAAAACTTGGCGACCTTCTCATTCTCCATGAGTCGCTTGAAAACCACATCATATATAGGATTTGCTATTAGCATAGTGTTGTTTTTATATTACTCCTCTAGTTTCGTGAATTGTGAATCCGTTTTTTCCTGCTCGGCTTTCTTTTTATATCTATCTGAAACAAGCATACCAATAATCGAAAACGTAAAAAACAAGGGATAAAGTAAGTTTGACCATCTGAAATTTTCATAATCTAACATTATGAAATGAACAATCACAAGCAATGAAAAAACTATTATTATTCCTGTTTCGATATTTTTTCCCATTTTTTGTGTTTAAATTTTATGCGAAACGTAAAATGCAAAGTCCTGTTACTTGATGATTACTACTCAATACTAATTTATGAAAAACAAAAAAGCCCTAACTAAAATAGTAGGGGCTTTCCTAAGTGTCAAATTAATTTTATTAAAACAAATAATACAGACCATTCCAAAGCTTTCACTTTTTTGTGTTCAGTATTATTGTAAAACTGTCTAAATAACGCCAAAACTCAAAATTTGGTTTCCCATTTCGAGTAAAAACTTAGCTTTGAAGTAATATTAAGGTCAAACTAGCTTTCTTATGAGTGTCAGGCCATCTCTTACGGAAAGAATAATATTCTCCACTCGCTCATCGTCTTGTACCATTTTATTGAATGTCCTTAATGCTTCGGTTTCCTTATCGGTTTGGTTGGAGTCGGAAACTTTCCCTTTCCACAGCACATTGTCAGCCACAATGTAACCCCCTTTGCTTACCTTATCGAATACTAAATTGTAGTAATTTTCATAATTCACTTTGTCGGCATCAATGAAAACCAAGTCGAAAGTTTCTTGGAGAGTTGAGACAATTTCCATGGCATTTCCCACCATCATTTTGACTTGTGAACCGAAGCCTGACTTCTCAAAATATTTCAAAGCCATTTCCTCCAACTCCTCATTTTTGTCTATTGTGTAGAGGAAACCTTCTTTTTGCATTCCTGCTGCCAAACAAATACCAGAATAACCTGTATAAGTCCCAATTTCCAACACATTTTTTGGGCGAACCATGTGAGAAACCATTCGGAGAAAAACGCCCTGAACCTGACCAGAAATCATGTTCGGCATCAGCACTTTCAAGTTGGTTTCTCGGTCGAGTGCGTGCAAAACCTCATTTTCTTTCGTGGTATGCTCGGCAATGTATTTCTCCAACTCATGCGGAAGGAGTTCGTTGATGACGGAAGTGTTCATTTGAAATAAATATTAAGTGTGTCTATTTATTCTTTCCAACCATCTTGATTAGAACAAGACTCTATTGAGCATTTTGAATTTCTATCGAATTCTTCGCCAAAGAGGTTTTCGAAAACTTGATATGCTGAGAAGCCAAAACCTTCAGCTTCTAAATCAAATTTTCCTCTAGAAGGAGTATTGTCAATCATATTATAATAATCTCTTCCCATGCCTAAAATAAAACACCTACAATACAAAAAACCATCATCTGAGCCATCAGTATAAGTATGAATTTCTTGCCTGTCAATATGATAAATCCTTTCTTCAAGTATATGAATGAAGTCTGTCAATGCATCTTTATCTAACTCAGACAACCTTTTTATATAGCTGTCTTTTATATCATTTTCTAATTTGCCACTAAGTCCATCTAACTGGCTTTCATCATTGGTTTTTATTGCACTCTTACGCAATTCGTTTAATTGTGGAGAGTCTTCCCAAGATTTCTCTATAATTCCCCAAAAGTCTTCTTGTTTCATAGGTTTTTGTCTTCTGATATTATGATTAAGCAGATAATGAAGCTTGGCTAAATCTTTCTAGTGCATCAAATCCTAAGTTTGCATTGTTATTTTTGTTTCTTGTTTCCTTCTACTTCATTAAAATTCTTAGCCGTAGCTATGGCTATGCCTGCAAATTTTGCTTTGTAGAAGAAAACAATATTCCAAAAAATACAGACACAAACTTAGAACTCAATGCACTAGCCTCTTCAAAAGTCCGAAATTACTAAATCTAAACTGATATTTCCATCTTTAATCAATCCGAATAATTCTCGCATATTTATTCATTTGGCAAATGCTAGAAAGAATACTCAATTTCACTAACTCCAAGTTTAAAGCCACTCAATCCGACCAAAACCCTATTTCCATATTCTTGAATAAAGAAAATGAGCAATTTAATTCGCCAAATCACAAATTCTGTAATTCACAAATCCCACGAACTCATTCAACCTTTTTTCCTACATTCGTACAATAAATGTGAAGGAGAGCTTCATGCTGAAATTGATTTTCAGAAAGACTGCTTTTCGAGTAGTTTCGTTCAGCCATTCGGAGGGTCTTATTGACCACTCCGAAGAATTCACTTTTATTTTTTTCGTAAAACAGCAAAATACTCAATTCGCCAATTCACAAACTCACTCATTCACAAATTGTCAACTTTCACAGAATTCTTTTGGAAATGCGCAGGGGCAAACCCTGAAGAGGCGCAAAACTGGCAACCGAAAATGCAACGAAAGTATGCAGTTTTTGGCTGGTTTGTAGTGATGAGTGGAGTTGTGGCGGGGATTTCTGGATTCTTGGCTTTCCTCACGGTTTTCAAATCTGCGGTTGGCGCAGTTTTTTTCTCCCTCTTTTTCGGCTTGGTAGTTTTCAATCTCTACCGATTTGTAGTGGTCAATATTGGCTACCGATTGGGAATGGGAAAAAATAAACGAGAGCAATTCATTAGTGCGCTTCCCCGAATTTACATGGCGTTTATCATTGGTTTTGTAGTTTCCAAACCGATTGAACTCTTCATTTTCTCGCCCGCTATTTCCGAATACTCCGTTTCCTATGCCGAAGAATTGTATCAGAAGCAGTTGGAGTTGGTAGAAATGAAATTTCAGGATATTTCTGAGAAAACCGCTCAGAAAGAAGAATTGGAAGCGGAAATCTCGAAGAAACAACTTCAATTAACCGATTTTACTTCACAGAAAGAGGCCCTTTTTATCGATTCGGTTGGAAATGAAATCACTCCAAACCCTCAATTATTAGTTGACCTTTCCGAAAGAATTCGCTTGGCGAGAACGGAATTGGGGGAATTACAATCCAAAAATAACCCTTTAATTGCCGAGCTTGAGGGAAAAATAACTGACCGAACTGAACTCAAAAAGCTGGAATTAGCGCAATCCAAACAGAAAGTAAAAGACTCTTTCTCATTGCTGAACCAACTAACTGTTTTGCATGAATATGTGCATGGAACTTGGTTGCTGACCACGGCAATGATTCTTTTCTACGTTTTGCCCGTGTTGGGAAAAATCAAATTCAGCTCCGATGATTACGCTTTGGTTCACTCGCTCAACGAAAAAGGCGAGTGGCTGGGGAACAAAATAAAGATGAGGTCAGAAAGTTCAAATTCTGACGTTCTGGAGGAAACCGTAGAAAGTTCAGATGAACTCAATCCAACCAAAGAAGAAGTAAACTCCAAACCCTATAAAGAAAAACCGAAGTTGGGATTTGTGAAAATTTCCATCTTGGTAGTTGGTCTGATTATTCTGATTGGCGAGTTGAATCAGCGGAATATTTTTACCGATATGCTTTCGGTCATGCTTGTGCTGACTGCCATTTTGGGCTGGATGCGAATTGTGGAGCGAGAAATTGCCGCAATTGCCATGACTTTTTTCACAATCATTGGCTCGTTTGCCATTTTCCTGATGCAAATTGAGCACCCAATTTTGGGCGTCATGTTGGGCGTAATCGTGTTGCTCACTTTCGGAATTTTACTGATTGGTTCCGTCCTGCCCATTATGCGATTTCTCTACACTTTGGGAATTTTCGCCTTCTTGGTCATGGCAATTTCCTTCACAGTACACACCATGATTCGTGGGGATTTGGAACACGAAAACCCTCCGAAATTGGAAGAACATGAGCGGGTTGACAAAACAGACAGCTTGCGAGTGCAAAAAGAAGGCTCAGATTCCGATGTGCTGATTTCCCATTTGCGCCATTGGCAAGATTTACACAAGCACGATTATGTAGGAAAATTGGCAGTTTGGAAAGAAGATTATGAAGCCGCCAAAGAACATAAAGCCGATTATACTTACGGAGATTACAACTCCAACACCGAATTTTGGCAACGACTTTACAGCTATTTGCACAAACACGATAAATCTGAACTCAAGGAAATCGCCCAAATGTTCGACTCCATTCGTGTAGCCAGAAAACTGAATCAGGTAGATTTTGCCGAAGCCTTGGTTACCTGTGTCCAGGATATTCCCTACTCGCTACTTGCCCAAAAAAGCTGTGAGGAATTCAAGAATAACCCGAAATATGCAGAAATCTACAAAACCCACGGTTGCGTAGGTTTTGTAGAATACGGCTTAAATTCCCCCACCGAATTTGCCTACTCGCTCAAAGGCGATTGCGATACCCGAACGCTTTTCCTGTTCACGCTCTTCTCCGAATTGGGCTACAAAGTCGCCATTCTGAA
>JBLIFI010000373.1:0-5161 GCA_047633715.1 Flammeovirgaceae bacterium | reverse complement strand
GCAGTGGTCTACAATGTTAGAAATTTTCAGCTTCAGTTCTTCCTTACGAGT
The DNA here is from genome assembly GCA_047633715.1 of Flammeovirgaceae bacterium. Classification (GTDB taxonomy): domain Bacteria; phylum Bacteroidota; class Bacteroidia; order Cytophagales; family Flammeovirgaceae; genus JBLIFI01. The sequence continues at coordinate 5,110 of JBLIFI010000373.1, read as the reverse complement.
AATAGATTTGCCCTCTTCTGTTTGGACAGTTTCTTTAAGGTCTTGATTTTGAGCTACGTGCATGAAGATAACCTCTTCAGCTTCCACCACATTGGCGACACCGAAGGCGTATTTAATCATGTTTTCGTCTGTTTTGCTTAAATCAAGCGCAACTAATATTTCTCGGAAACGATACATTCTGAAAATTTCGTTTTGGAACTTATGAAAAGTTCCGAATTATTGGACTCCCAACATTAAATAAAATACAAAATTACATTATTTCCTAGTAGAAAATGAGCAATTACGGATTAAAAATGAAGAATGAATAGAGATGGCTTCGGTTGTTTATACCAATCCTTCTTTTATTTTACTGCAATGCAAGAAATTTCCACATTTACATTTTTGGGCAACACGCTTACTTCCACAGTTTCTCTTGCTGGAGGGTTTTCTTGGAAATACTTTCCGTAAACCTCGTTTACTTTAGAAAAGTCGTTCATACTACTCAGAAAGATACTACATTTTACCACATTCTCGAATCCCAATCCTGCCTCTATCAAAATCTCGCCTAAGTTTTCCATTACCTGCTTAGTCTCTATCTCAATAGTTTCATCCATCATTTTTCCTGTGGAAGCATCTATGGCAATTTGCCCAGAGACATACAAAGTGTTTCCTGCCAAAACAGCTTGGCTATAAGGCCCAATTGGAGCAGGCGCATTTTGGCTATTTATAATCTTTTTCATAGTTCATATTTCGATTGACAACGAATATAAATACTTTGGTCCGATTGGGCAAAATTGTCGTTCCCAAAGTACTCATCTTTTAGGAAGATTGAGGGGTAAAAAAAAAGGAACAACCTCTTGTGAGGTTGCTCCTTTTTCTTCAAACACAAAAAAAATTATTTTTTTGTGTTTTTGATTTCCTGAACTTGCAAACGAATTTCTTGCGCCAAGTTTTTCAAGTCTTGCATTCCTTTTCTTACTCTAGTTCCTGCAGCTTGGTTCTCTTGCTCATAAAATTTAGAGAAGTCTCCATCCATTTCTGTAACCAAGTTTTTTAATTCTTCAAATCTGTTCATTTCTTTATTCTTTTAAGGTCCTTAAAAATTTCTACTGCCAAATTATAAAATGTTTTACTAACTGCTAGAATTGCAGTCAAATTTTTCTCTCAAAAGGGCAAAAAAGTGCTTCAAACACAAAAAAATAAGGGCAAAAGTCAGTTTTTGCTGACTTTTGCCCTTTAATTTTATTTACTTTCCTGTTACTCGGCAGCGATTACTGGAGTCTCTTTTTTGGCATATTCGCCAGATTTGAGCTTCCCAACAATCTGCTCGAAGGCAATAATTGTCTCTTCAACATCTGCTTCGGAATGAGCCGAAGTTGGAATGAGACGCAACATGATTACGTCTTTCGGTACTACTGGGTAAATTACGATTGAACAGAAAATACTGAAATTTTCTCTCAAATCCATAATCAAATTAGCCGCTTCGTTTGTTCCTCCGCTCAAAATCACAGGAGTTACTGGCGAGTTGGTATTCCCGATATTGAATCCTCTTTCTTTCAAGCCAGACTGCAACTTGTTCACAATCTTCCAAAGGTTATCTTTCAGCTCAGGCATGGTTCTCAACATCTCCAGCCTTTTCATATTGCCAACCGTAATTGCCATAGGAAGTGTTTTGGCGAAAATTTGTGAACGAGTGTTGTATCTCAAAAACTCAATCACTTGCTCATCGGCAGAAACAAATGCCCCAATGCTTGCCATAGATTTGGCAAAAGTAGAGAAGTAGATATCAATATCATCCTGAATGCCTTGCTCTTCGCCAGTTCCCATGCCTGTTTCGCCCATTGTGCCAAAACCGTGTGCATCATCTACCAAGAAGCGAAATTCATATTTGGATTTCAATTCAACAATCTCCTTCAACTTCCCTTGGTCTCCTAACATACCAAAAACACCTTCGGTAATTACCAAAATTGCTCCGCCAGTCTCCGCAATAATCTTCTCTGCTCGTTGCAATTGCTTCTCACAGCTTTCAATATCGTTGTGAGGGAATACAAAACGTTTGCCCAAGTGCATTCTCAGCCCATCAATAATACAGGCATGGCAATCTGAGTCATAAACAACTACATCTTTTCTATCCAAAACAGCGTCAATCACAGACATGATGCCTTGGTAGCCATAATTGAGGATGAAAGTATCCTCTTTCTGCATGAATTCACTTAATTGGCTCTCGAATTCTTCTAATGTGTTGGAGTTACCCGACATCATTCTTGAACCCATTGGGTACGCCAATCCGTGTGCGGTAGATGCTTCAGTATCAATTTTTCTAACCTCTGGGTGATTTCCCAATCCCAAATAGTTATTCAAACTCCAGTTCAGCACGGTTTTGCCTCTGAATGTCATTCGAGGAGCTAATTCCCCCTCCAATTTTGGAAATGCGTAGTAGCCATGAGCCACATTAGCATGTTGCCCCAAAGGGCCTCGATTCTTTTTGAGTTTTTCAAATAAATCCACGGATTCCTATATTTAGTGAAGTACTTCGTACTATTTCGTTTTCAATGTTCGTGTCAGAAGAATAAGCATGAGTAAAAATCTCTCGCTAATATCATCCGAAAACATTAGTTCAATTTTACTTAACAGAGTAGATTTTTTGATTGGAATTTAAAATTATCATTTTCCAAAGAAATCTAGTAAGAGTAAAATCGTACAAAAATAATAGTTTTCTAGGTTATTATCAAATCAGTATGTCTCAACTAAAATTCATTACTAGAACATAATATATAATCTTGTTCATTTGTTTAACTGATGTTACGCAGTTTTCATTTTACAGATGAAAAATCGCTGTTTACTTGGGGCATTTTCTCATTTATGGCTATAAGCTTGTAAAGGGCTTTCCTATAAAAAGTAAAACTGCTGATTTTAATGAATTAAGCGATGGTGCGTGAGACACGCACCAAAGAAAATATTTCCTTTTTGCGTGTCCCACGCAAAAAAAATCTTTTTATAGGAAAGCCCTTTAAGCTTGTAGTCAACATTGCAACTAGCTGGGTTAATTCTGATGATTTATTGGCGAGTTTCGGAAATACTGATTTCTTCTCATCAATAAACAAATAGCAAAATCCAACCAAAAACAGTTTGGTACTGCGTAACAGAGTTATTTAGAAAACTGCCCATGTGAAATACAAGAAACAGGGACGTTTTCTCGGAGTTGTGTTAGGGTTTATGTTTGTCTATAATTTTTTCATTTTCCTTTTATCTAAAGACAAGATTTACTTACTAAGGGTTCGACACAAAATAATTTGTACATTTTTGAAAATAATCACAAATGGAAATGTATTCATAAGTTGCCAAAGAGCATTAGTAGAAATCAGTTTTATAGAAAATTAAACTACATAATTAAATCTGAATTGTATATGTTGTCTTGTATCATGCCCTAAATGCTTTCTTCATTTTTTTTCCAATGGTGTATATACATGCCATGCTTGGTGATTTCAATAATACATTTATCGGGGAAGATTATACGGCTTACCTATATATCAGGTCTCTAGCTCCTGCTCTCTCAATGGCAACCTACTTACAGTTCATACAGCTGTTCTTAGATACAAAGTCCAACTATCCGAAATGGGACAAGACGCTAAAGTGGCTCATTTTTGCGGAGATTGTCTGCATTATTTACCTATTGTTTATTGTGCCAACCCAAAGTGATTTCCTAACAAGGAAATTGGCCCTCATTATTCATCTTCTTGCTCAAATAAGTTCCTTTGCATTGCTGATTTACCTGATTGTAAAGAATGAAGGAACAAGAATGAGCACATATTTTATAGTAGGGACTTCTTTTTTCTTTGGAGGTGGATTATTTTACATGGTAATAATTATAGGGAAATTCGCTAGTCTAGAGGCGGGAATTACAGTAATAGCCGTAGGAATTGCAGGCGAAATTATTGCTTATTCCTTGGGATTAGGCTACAGATTAAAGTCTATTGAGAGAGAGCGGAGACTCGCACAAGAAGAAGTCGCCAATATTTTAGCAAATCAGAACAAAACATTAGAGAGAAAGGTGTTGGAGAGAACCATGGCAATTGACCAACAAAAAGAGGAAATTCTCACTCAAAATGAGGAATTGCAGCAACAAAACGAGGAAATTGTTTCGCAACGAGATTATATCTCCAACCAAAATAAAGACCTTTCTCACAAGAACTCCCAAATTACTGACAGTATTCGCTATGCCCAAACTATTCAGGAAGCTATTCTTCCTTTTGAAAATAGGCTAGTGAAGGCTTTTCCTAACGGCTATTTTGCGGTTTACAAGCCTAAAGATATTGTTTCTGGAGATATTTATTGGTGTGAGGAAATAGGAGGAATTACGTTTATAGCAGTAATTGACTGCACAGGTCATGGAGTTTCTGGGGCATTTATGAGTATGATTGCTACCTCAATTTTGAATGACGAGGTTGTGAAGAATGGAATGAAAAACCCTTCAGATATTTTGGAAGTGTTGCACCAAACACTCAAAAAAATACTCAATCAAGATGAAAAAGGAAGCAACCAAGATGGAATGGACGTGGCTTTCTGTGCAATTGAAGAGGAAGGAACTACTAATAAAGTCACTTTCGCAGGAGCAAAACGCTCTTTGTATTATATGATAGCTGGAGAAAGCGAACTGCAGGAAATCAAAGGAAGCAGACGCTCTATTGGAGGTTTTCAAGGAAATGAAAGACCTTTTGAAAATCATGAAATATTACTCCCGAAAAAGTCCACATTGTATTTGACTACAGATGGAATGGCAGACCAACATGGGCCAAAAGGCAAAAAAATTGGTTCAGTTCATATTCGTGGGTTGTTGGCAGAAATTGCCCATTTGCCAATGAAAGCCCAAAAAGAAAAACTGGAATGGTTTCTCAGTTCCCATCAGAAAGACCAATTTCAGAGAGACGATATTACTTTTGTTGGAGTGAGGATTTGACAAACAGTACAAAGCCCGAAACTCCTGTTGCGAGGCATGAAAGTATTTTTGGTTCTATCGTGAATTTGGGTGTTGAGTGCAATTCATGATTTTGAAGTTTAAGTTATTAGGTTCGTGTGTGGGCGCTTGAACCAGTTTTATTGCTTGTTTTTCGAGTTTTAACAAACTCGAAAA
>JBLIFI010000372.1:0-5162 GCA_047633715.1 Flammeovirgaceae bacterium | reverse complement strand
ATTAAATTGTACTCAATACCCAAATTAACGATTGAACCAAATGGATATAAATAACTTTCTGATAATCAAATAATTAAGTGTTTTGTAGAAAATAAGCGATTTGTATTTTAATGGTGGGAAATGTCGGATAAATGAAACCTGTACATCGTTCTTCTAGCACGGTTTTGTTGAGGTCGCTCTGGAAGAGCGAAGTACATAAAAGAAATAAATCTGTATTCTGACGTACACCATTGGTTCTGCTAAGTTTTTCTATTTTGGGTTGAAGTCATTTGAGTAGAGTTTATGAACAGAAAAAAAATGAATAGCTGGCGGTGTCTGAAAGACCCGCCAGTCTATGGAAGCATCGGTCCAGTTTCATGATAAATTTGTGTTCATAATCCCCCACTACTTGAATTATTCTATTGGCTCAATTTTACCCAAAATCCCAATTCGAACTTTCACAGGCATGAGACTTTCCCATCTTCCAAAGCTTTGTATGGATATTTCCTCACTAGAATAGTCCAATGTAGATGCTAAATGATGCCTAAAAGCTAAATTTATTTGTTTTCCAGACATTGAAATCTTCTGCACCCGATACAGATTATCCGAAATTTCCTCTTGCGCTTCCCAATCAATATTTTTGAGATTGAAAATAAAAAAATCATTTTGTTGCACAGTAAATACCAACTTGCTCTCATTCGTGAAAGTGGTTTCTATAATCGGCTCATCCTGAGTTTTTGACTTTACCGCTTCCCAAAAAGTAATTATTTTCGGATAGTAGTTTCCCTCCTCATCTTGGTAAACAGCCATCAAATGATTGTTCCCAGGTTTTACCCATTGGTTCACATTACTTTTCAAAGATTGGGCAGTTCCAGAAACCTCTTTAATCCTGATTTTTTTAATAGGAATCCGGTTTCCGTTCGCATTTGGCATAAATACTTTGGTTACATAATTACTATTCTTGTCAAATCCATACAAAACTTCTTTTGGAATACTTTTGTATTTCTCCAAATCCAAACCTGCATCCACAAGTACTTTCTCCACAATTTCCTTGGTAGTGCTATCCACAATCTTCTCTACCTGAGATTTTTTATCGAAACTCCAAATAGGTTTTCTGACATGGTAGTAATCCACCTGCTTTCCTTTAGAATCTGTTCGAGTATATTTTCCGTAAACAGTTTCCTCATGCAATTGCCCACGAGCCGCCCAGCCTTTTTTGTTCTTGGTAAGCGTTCTTGCACTCTGTTTGTGTGAAATCAGCATTTGCCTCAAAGCAAAATCCACATCGTTGCGGAAGTTGCGCCAAGGTTTTGCTATTTGGGTTTCTTTGAGCGATTCCCTATTCACTCCTTTCGCATTCAGCGCAGACAGCATTTGGAGGTGGGAAGTTTTGGCATTGGCAATCACAATGGCATCTAGCGCATGGTGGCGGTGGTCTCCACGGTTTTTGGCTTTCTCATGCTTTGCCATTGGGTAGAACTTTTCTTTGCGAACTCGCCCTTGTAAGACTTTCCCTTTTTTTGCAAGTTTCTTGATTTCCTCCGATTTTTTCTTTTCATCAAGGCTCACAGGTTCAACCGCTTGGATTTTATTTTTGTGGTCAACCGCCAAAAAATATTCCCCATCAGCCAAATTCTCAATTTCAATAGAAGGATTGAGCAAAGAATTCAAACCCCATTGGTGGCGCAAAACACTTGTAACCGTTCCCTGCGTAATTTTCACATTCTTGCAAATATTTTCCAAATAGCTTTTGGCTTCCTTAGAAAGATAGCTCGTATCGTTGAATTGCCTACTGATAAAATCCTCTAATTCTCCATGTTCTTTTGCCATGAACTTTTCCGCTTTCCTAAACGGCAACACCTTATAAATCCAGCTTCTCAGTTCGTCCCATTTCTCTCCACCGCCAAAATGCTGGTAAGGCGTTTTATTTCCCTTCGCAATATTGATTCCCGCCTCGCAAAGCGTTTTATTTCCAAAGCTATTATTCAGCGAAACGCTGTAAGGAATAATGTGTTCCACTTGAATATCGCCCCCGAATAAATCACCAGATTTAATTTCGTTTCCTGTGTAAGGAGATTTTCTGTTGCATTCAATCCAAAGCCTATACTTTTCAATATTTCCTCTGGTCAGATTGAGATTACGGTCTAGAAGCCACTTTTTTGCATTGTCATTTTTCTCGGTAAACTCATTTCTGATTTTAATCGCATCTTCTCGGTTTTGTTTCGAGCCTTTCAAATCCCTAGTGAGCTCCACTCTTATCTCATCCATTTGCCCAAACTCTTCCAAAATGGTATTTACCACTCTTTTCAATTCAAATAAACCTTGTTGCACAATCGGATTCCGAACATTTTCGGGCATGGGCAACTTCTCTTTCAGTTCCTTCTTAGATTTTTCGCTATGATGGTAGAGCTTGCCAAGTTGCTTTTCAGAAACACCAAACTCTGAGGAAAGCAACTCTTTAATTTGTGGCGTATTCCGATTATCATTATCAAGAATGGCCGTTACATTATCTTCAATGAAATTCCTTTTTTCATCGCTCAACTCACTCCACCCTTTCTCTCCAAAAACATTTCTGACTCCACCCATTGCCACGGCTTCAGCTTCTTGCAAACCCTTTTCCAAATACGGCACAATGTTTTTCATTGCCTTTTTGCTCAAATTAGAGTAGCCATCTCTAATTTTGATTTTTTTGAGTAATTCCAATTCTTTGTCTTTCAGTCCCCATTTGTCTTTCGCATAATCCACTAGCCAATCCTTATCTTCCGAATCGTAGATTACCTTCCAAATAGATTCTTGCTTTTCAATTGTAAACTCATTCCAATTAGTTGCCCCAAAAACACTTCGCAAATGCGGAATCGTACTCAATGCCTCAACCTTATCTTTGTCTTTATATTGGAATTTTCCTTCCAACCCAGACTTGCGCAAAGCATCTACTATTTTCTTAAAATCAAACTTCTTTTTCTGAGCCAAAAATACTTTTCTCACAACTTCACGCCTGTCGCTGTCCAAAGGAAGAGCTTCTACCCGCAAGTTGTTTATGAAAGCATGCATTCTGTAAAGTTCTGCCAACACAGAACTTTTCGGAGTTTTTGATTTTGAAGGTTCAAAGGTGCATTTCCCCAACAAATGCTTCTGCGATTTCAAGGGCATTTGGTAGAACAAACCGCTTCTCGTGGTCTTGCCATCTTCCTCTTTTTTATGATAATCTGTCAGTTGAGTTTTAAATTGGTCTGTGAGAGTTTCCTTATAAAAAGGTTTTTGTTTCTCCCAAATCACATTAAATTCATGAATAAACATATTCCTTTCCGTATATCTATTCCTGATTCGCTCTTCATGTGGGTTGATTGAGTTCAGGTAATACCCAAGTGTTTTATTCCCAATTCCTTCCCTCGTTTCATTGATTCCCACTTGTGGCACTCGTGAAGTGGACTTAGAAACTCGCCTTCCTTCTTTGATGGAATTTGTCTCGCTTGTGTCTCCTGTTTTGCTATTAGAAAGAAACCCTCTTCGTTGCGAGAATTGATAGAAAACTCTTCCTAATTCGTGTGGAGTCAGTTTTTTGCCTTCAAATGCTTTTGCTCGGAGTGCATAAGGTTCTAAAGCGAAGAAATTCCGCAACTCTTCTTTCAGCCTTACTTCCTGTAATTCTCCTTTTCTCGCTTTTGGAAACATTCCCTTTTCCATCAGCAATTTTGCTGTTCCCCACTTTTTGTTTTTTCTCCTTCCGAGTTGTCTTCTGGCACTTCTTTTTTCTCTTCGGGTGGAGTTTTTGGAACTTTCCTTGCCCAACGCACTTCTATTTACTCCTTCTGGGAAAATGCGTGAACCACAAGCAATAATTTCATTTGTAGCATCGTCTACAATTGCCCAGCCAATCGAGTTTGTACCTAAATCCAATCCTAAAATTTGCATAGCTTTATTGTTTTGGTTGAAATTATATTAACTCCATTTGCTAATAAGTACAAGTAAGTGAATAACTAGCAATGAGAATTAAATATAAGTAATTATAAAATAAACCTAACGATAATTCAGTATTTCATGTAAAAATTGGTTTTTATAATTTTTAATCGTATAATTGTGTCAAGAAATCATTCTACCAATTTGCATTTCTTATTACAATAAGGCTATAAGCCGAAGGTAAACTTTGCTCCGTCCTAAGGATGGAGCTTTTTTGTGTGCTATAATCTCCCACCGCCTCAATTTTGGGAAAACCCCATAAAAAAAGACTTGCTAAGTTTTAAAAACTTAGCAAGTCTGATAGAGCCATTTAATATCAAAAGGTCTTTCCCAAAATTTCAGCGGAACACAACTAAGCCCAACCAACTCGCTTAACCTAAATCAGCTTTCGAGTTCCTTGGTTTCGGCAAGTAGAAAAATCCAACCAAAAATAACAGTAGGGACGTTGCGCGCAACGTCCTTACATCGGACATAAACAGCAACGTCCCTACACCTCCAATCTCGCCTTCAAAATACTTTCCACTTCATCGAAATAAACCTCGAAGCCGAATTTTAGGCAAACTTGTTTCATGGCTTTGTTTTCGGGCAAAATATCTGCCATGAGTGCGCCAATTCCCTCATTTTTGGCAATACGAATGAGGAAGTCCATGAGGCGAGAACCCATGCCCAAGCCTTGCATTCCGTCAATAACGGAAAGGGCAAACTCTGCTTCGGTTTTGTCTGAAGAAGCGGTGTTGAGCTTGATGATTCTGCCCACGGCAAGTAACTCTTGGGGTTGAGTTTTACTTAGAACGACCACGGCAATTTCCCGTTCATAATCTACAAAGCAGATTTTCGCCAATCGCTTGTGGGAAACCCGATAGTTGAAACTTGCCGAGTAGAAATAGCGGAAATATACGCTTTCATCGGAGAGGTTCTTGTGGAAATCGACTGCCAACGGCTCATCATCTGGGCGAATTGGGCGAACAAAAACGGTGTAATCATCTTTTAAATCCCAAATTTCCTCATACTCATAAGGATAAGGGCGAATTGCCAGCGGAGGAATCGATTTGCTTTCTTCCGAATTATGCAATGTGATTTTCGCATCCAAAATCACCAAATCGTTAGCTGACACAGCTAGTGGGTTTATATCCACTTCTTTAATTAGTGGCTGTTCTGCAATTAAATGGCTGAACTGAACCAGAAACTGTTCAATTCGCTCTAGAATTTCTTTTTCTATTCCATAG
>JBLIFI010000371.1:0-5192 GCA_047633715.1 Flammeovirgaceae bacterium | reverse complement strand
GGTAAGCTTAAGGCTTTATCTAAGCCTCTGCGAGAGAAAATAGGCGGTACATTTGGTAAGAGCAACAAGCCGAACCGAAGTGGCAACAAAGCAGATTTTGACCCAAACAAGCACAAGCTGAATAAGGCGCAGTTGCAGAAGTTGAATGATGATTTGGCAGATAACAAAGCATTGAAAGATGCCATGGATGGGGTGAATGGGAATCCTGCCTTGGTTGATGCTTGGAAGAAGCTCGATGATATTGGAGCTGATGAAGCTCTAAGAAAAAATCCAGGTTTTTTGAAGCATACCAATGATTGGGATGGTGGTGGAGCCACACTTTCTAAAAATACAGACGGTAATCTAAATCTTGCTGATGCATCTGGAAATAAAATAGCAGAAGTTAAGAACGGCAAAGTGCTACCTGAAAAATATGGAGAAGGTTCACCTATAGGTGAACCAAAAAACGGTTATCAGCTTGTAAATGATGCTGGGGAGTTGAAAATGAAACGCACCCCTGATGTTTCCAGTTATAATGCTGATGATCTTGCAAAACTCAAAAATCACCCTGATGCTCATGCACTCGAAAGACATGGACACGATGTTACGGATGATGCTCTCAAGAAAAGGGCTGAGAAAGGAATAGCACCTGATGGTGTTAATACAGGTTCGCCCAATTATTCATCAAGATTTAATAGCCCTGAAATGGTTCAGGAAGCGTTGGAAAATGTTAAGCAAGGAACTCCTGCTTTTAATGCTAAACTTCAAGATACTAGTACTGGATTTTGGATTGTTGAGCATCCTGGTAACTTTGGAGTGGGGTTTTCTCGCAATGTGAATGCTGGTTTAATCAGAATGAATAAAGTAACAGCTATTTATGATGAAGTTACTCCTGGTAATTTCCAATTAGTTACAATGTATCCCAATAAATAAATGAAGTATACTAATTTGTCTTCTTTTCTAGAAGCGTATAAATCTCTAAGTCAATTAGGCTTTACAATCAATAGAATATTTGACCGAATACAAAAGATTAATCCAATCTTTAATGTCGATGAGCTGAAGAATGAATTAGGGGCTGCTTTGAATGATGCCGAATTTGATTGGGTAGATTTTGCTTTGGATACTGAGGCGGTAATGACCTCATTAGATAGTCCTCCTAAGGAATTTAAAGTAGATGACCTTTTGATATATTCGGGTTTAGTCGGGAATAGGTCAGATATGTACAAAGAGGGAATGTTGACGGAAGAGCAGAGGGAAAAGCTGAGGGGACAATTGAGGGATATAGATATTCATAGCTTTTCTAACATTCATGAATTGATGGATAGTGAACAGTTCTCATGGCTTCCATTTGTTACTAAACAAGCTTATAAATTAGCATTTGGGGAAATTTTCTATACAGAAGAGGATATAGTATACTACATTAAAAGCGCAGTTTGGGATTGCTTTTTTTCTGGTGACGTGAATGAACAGAGAATGGAGTTGATAAGTCAGGAATGCAATGAGCTGTTAAAGGCGTATGCAACTAGCAATGGTTGGATGGATATGGACGAAATGGTAGAGGCTGTTTCTGAGAAATATCCAGAAGTAGATGCTTATGTTTTGACTAAAGTCAAATGGGATAAGGAAACCCAAAAGCTGAACCATTTCAGGAATCATATTGCTTTAGGGTTTAAAAGAAACCAGTTTTAATATCAGCGTGCCCCACTGGTCTAAGTCTTCTTACTGGGGCAAGTCTTAAGCGAAGCGAGACTTGTTCCTAAAAATACTCAAGTTTTCAAACTTGAAGCATTTATGAATAGTGAGTTTTTCGTAACCAAATTTTACATCTTTGATGCTCTTTTAAACTGGCACAGGCTTTTCCGAAAGGTTGGCTTGTGCCTTTTCTTGCTTTATTGTATGTTACAAACCCGAAGTATTATTTAGAACTTTGTAGTCTGGTTTGGCAAAATTCTGAATGGAGACCTGATTGAATATCAGTCTCAAATTGGCGCATTGTTGGAGATGTTCATCCCCGACCCGCTGGGCAACTTGGGTAAAATAATAACCAAAGGGATGGGTAAGCTTAAGGCTTTATCTAAGCCTCTGCGAGAGAAAATAGGCGGTACATTTGGTAAGAGCAACAAGCCGAACCGAAGTGGCAACAAAGCAGATTTTGACCCAAACAAGCACAAGCTGAATAAGGTGCAGTTGCAGAAGTTGAATGATGATTTGGCAGATAACAAAGCATTGAAAGATGCCATGGATGGGGTGAATGGGAATCCTGCCTTGGTCGATAGCTGGAAGAAGTTGGATGGCCTGGGAGAAGCAGGCGAATTAGTTAGAAAGAATCCTGAAGCTCTAAAAAAAGTAGATGATGCTATCAAGGAAGGTTTAGATGCAACCGATGCAATAAAAGACGCAGCTCAAACCTTGGGAAAGCCAAAACCTACATGGGATGAAATCAAAGTTCTGTTCAAAAGGGGGAATGATTACAATGCTAAAGCAAGGATTAAATATGGTGCTAATAGATCTGAAGTAGTGTTGAAAGGAGTAGATGGAAAAGCTGGAAAACGATTAGATACATACATACCTCCTTCAAATGGAAAGGCTGGAGAGATAATTTCGAGAAAGGCTACAACTCTTAGTGAGATTCAGTCAAATACTTTTAAGAATTATTTGACTGAGCTAATCACAAAATATCCTAAAGGAGCTAAATTGAATTCAAGTAAATTTCCGCCAGGCACTAAACTTGACGGAGACTATTTTCTAGAAATTCCTACATCAAACAAGTCTTTCTTTGAATCAAATACTGAGTTTCAAAAAATACTGAGTGATTTCAATTCATCAAAAAGCGTTGATATTAAGATTAAATATTTAAACGAGTAGTTTTTATGCAAGAGCTTATTTTAGAAATACTTAAGGAAATAGAATTAGATAAAGAGTATGTGAAACTATGTCAAGCTAATTGCGATTTTGATGGTAGACATAACCTCAATAGAAAAGAAATTGAACCCATTGTAAAGTCTTTCGACTCTAATTTTAAATATGTAGCAAAAGATAAGATTTTTTTAAAAGAAATCTCTTTCGAGGAATTTACTATACGTTTTTTTATTGGGTATCAAGGAGGGATAGTTGACTTTTCGTATTTAATCTGGAAAGAAGGTGGAAATAACAATTTCTACCAGGGTCGTTTGGCTTCTTTATCAGAACAGATTGACCCAGAATTTGAAGAAAAGGTTAAGTATCAAACTCCCATAGCGGTATCCTTAGAAGGTTTTAAGACAATCCTGTCTAAAATATTTGAGTTGTTTGAATCTTTTAAACAACGCTTTGAAGAGGCTATAAAAAACTGATTCTGCTCGATTTTGTAACCAAAGCATACATCTTTGATGCCCCCGCTCGGTCGCAATTGCATTGCGCACCGTAACCAAAGTTTGCATCTTTGATGCTCTTTTTAACTGGCACAGGCCTTTCCAAAAGGTTAGCTTGTGCCAGTTCTTAATTCAATTGCTTCATTGCATATTTCAAATTATATAGCGTTATATATTATAAAACTAAACCCGTCTAAAAAATCAGAAATGCAAAATAAATTCTTTTGGAAATTGCTAATTATGCCTAGTCTGTGTTTTCTATTAGGTTGTAAAACAAATGAAGTGCATCCTAAAGTGTTGAAAATTCCCGTTCAGGGGAAGGATTATGAAGAAAGAATAGACTATGGCAATCGAATTGTTTTTAAGGTAAAAAACGAAACTCTCTCTCAAGGAGCGGTAAGAATTCTGAATCGTGCTATTGCAAAGGGAAGAGGAGAGCATAAAGTAAGCGATTCTAAATCTAGAATCGCTGATGGACAAACAATAGTGGGTACCTCACGTATTACATTGACTAAAGCCACTAAAACCATATTCTATTCCTTTGCGCTTACAAAAGGGCGAACTGCAGGAGAGTACGACTTCGACAACATGATAGTGCAAGACCTAAAAGATTCGTTGAATGTGTACAGAATCAGACACAAACCTACACCAAGTTGGATTTTGTTAGAAGATCCAGAAGCACCATTTGAAGGTAAGCTTGTACTGATTGATTGGGATGGTGAAGAAATTGATTTATGTGGAAGAAGAGAAGAACCTGTCTCCCTTCGCAGAGGATTTTATTCTCTCACACCGCCTTGTGACCCAGAGCTTGTGAAATATATTGAACAAGGGAAATATACTTTAGTTAGTGGCAAAAAGATAGCTTACAATCATCCTGCTATCGTGAAAATACCAGCCTCTTCTCCCTAATATTTTCCTTATTGTACTCTATTGCGCACCGTAACCAAAGTTTGCATCTTTGATGCTTTTTTGAACTGGCACAAGCTTTTTTGAAAGGTTAGCTTGTGCCTTTTTTTTTGTTTCAATTGCTTCATTGCATGTTTCAAGTCCGAAGTATTATTTAGAACTTTGTAGTTTGGTTTGATAAAATTGCGAACGGAGACCTCCACACTACTAACTTGGCGGGGAGACTTTAGGAAGTAGATAATATCGACAATTTGCCAGAAAGCAGAATAAAGAATACTGAATAATTTCTTTGGAGGAACAGATAGTTATTATTCATTTTCCACAACACTTATATTAACGAACCGAAAGGAAAACATGAAAAAAATCATCAAAAAAGAACAAACTTCTGATATTCTCAAATCTAGAGCCTCAATAATCTGTGTATTTATTTTTCTCCTGATGCATTTGATTGTGAGAGGGCAAGAGAAAAAAGCAGTATCATTTTGGAATATGAAACTTGAGCTTTCCTCAGAATGGTCTCTCGTATCAGAGCAAAAGTCTGTGGAGGTAGGGGAGAGAAATAGAGATAGGCTGGAATCTCTCACTAATAAGCAATTTGAGGATGATGAAGAACAATTACTATTTGAGTATACTAATGGAGACGAAAAAAATAGGTTGAATACTGTGTTACGAGATTTTCATACTATTAGAGACAGGCATCTACTGTCTCCTGAATTAACTTCAGAATACACGTTCAAGTATATATTCGAAGCAATTGAGAAGCTAGGCAATGAATATACTTTCAATTACGAGCAGACCTCTATTGACGGAATTATTTTTTCCCATTCAATCCCCACTGGTCTAAGTCTTCTTACTGGGGCAAGTCTTAAGCGAAGCGAGACTTGTTCCTAAAAATACTCAAGTTTTCAAACTTGAAGCATTTATGAATAGTGAGTTTTTCGTAACCAAATTTTACAT
>JBLIFI010000370.1:0-5194 GCA_047633715.1 Flammeovirgaceae bacterium | reverse complement strand
ATTATTCAACTACTTCTCCTTCCAATTCCAAGCGCAAACTGTCATTATCTCGGTCATTGCTAATAATGGAAACTCGCTTGTTGAAAAATCCTAATCTGTCAGGTTTCAATCTGACAATTAAGGTTTTTTCTTTCCGTCTGGAGATTTTTGAAAAATTATTTACAAACTCAATACAATCACAGTTGGAACTTATTTTCCTGATTTTCAGCTTCTTATTTCCCAAATTCTGAATCGTAAAGCGCATTTCCAAAGTTGAATCTTGCTGAATTGTGCCAAAATCATAACTTCCCATTCTATTTTCAACGATGATTTCGGGCTGTTTCTTGGTATTTCCCTCAAATTTCTCTTTCAAAATCACTCCTATTTCCAGCTTTTTGGTTGGATTGAGTAAATCGGAAGTCATCAGTAAAACTGAATCAGTAACGAAACCCCAATCTCTGTTTTCCTTGCTTCTATATTCAAATTGAAAAGTCGCAGAATCTTTCGGGGCGAGAATAATTTTGGAAGTTAAAGGTTTGATAAATTTTGGAAAAATACTTTTCTGAAAATCAATTTCAATCGACTTCCTTGAGTTGTTGTAAATCTTATTCTCAACCAATCTGACTTCTCCTTTTTTAAGTGTTCCAATGAAAACATTGCTTTGCTTGAACCATAAATTGCCCAATCGGAATGGGAACCAATCCCTCACACCTTTTGCTCTTGGAGTTACATTTCCTTGAATTACAACAAATTGTGGCTCATGATTTCCTTCAAATTCAATTCTGATATATTTCTCAAATTTCTCAGGTCTATCAATTGGGTCGTAACTGATGGAAATGGAAGCAGTATCATTTGGCTTCAAAACTCGTTCAGTCCACTCTGGCGAAGTACAACCACAACTCACAAAAACTCCCGAAATTACCACCGTTTTCTCGTTCACATTTTGGAAAAAGAACCGAGTGCTAACCACTCCATCATCTTCTTTAATAATTCTAAAATCATGTTTGGAATTTTCAAACTCTAATGGAAACTGTTTGTCTTGGGCATAACCGAGGTTTCCCAAAAGTAATAATCCAAGAAATAGATGAAATGTGATTTTATTCATAGTTGCTTTTCAAAAGTATATTTCTGGTCTTTATCAAAAATTATAAAACAAGACTTTCATGAACATAAAATGGATAGTTCAATCTGATTTTGCTCTTTTTGTCAAAAACCACTACAAAATTAAGCATATTATTTACCTTTAGGATATAATCAGATTCTAACCTTTCGGCTTTGACTATGCGAAATCTATACTTTCTATTCTTGTTTTTCCTTGTTCCCAATTGTTTTGCCCAACTCACCAACTTACCAATTGGTGGCAGAGCCATGGCTTTGGGCGGAGCGAGTGTAACCTTACAAGATGGCTGGGGAATATTCAACAATGTAGCAGGCATTTCTGATTCCGAGCAAATGTCAGCAGGTTTTGCTTATCATTATCCGTATAGTCTTGCGCCACTCAGCACAGCGAGTGCCTATTTTGTGAGCCCGCTCCGATTTGGAACAATCGGAATTTCCGCTCAGAAATTTGGTGATAACCTTTTTAGCGAGCAGAAAGTCTGCTTAGGTTACGCCAGCAAAATATCGAATATAGATTTAGGCTTCCGAATCAATTACCACCAACTTAGTGCCGATGGCGCAGGTTCAAAAGGAGTTCCTTCTTTCGATTTTGGGGTAATTACCCAACTGACAGATGATATTTACTTGGGTGCAAAGGCAAACAACATTACACAAACAAAATTAGTAGATTTTGAAGATGAACGCCTGCCAAGCACAATCAGTCTAGGTATTTCCTACAGACCAAATGATAAACTGATGGTAAATATTGAAGCTAACAAAGATGTTGAATTCGATCCTGCTTTTTTGGGCGGAGTGGAATATAGAGTGGTAGATAAACTTTTAGTGCGAGGTGGTTTTTCCTCAGAACCAAATGCAGTCTATTTTGGAGTTGGCTTCGATTTAAAAAAAATAGCTATTGACTACTCGCTCAATAACCACGCTGTCTTAGGAATTTCCCAACAACTTTCTATCAAAATTGACCTGAAAAAAGTAGAGAAGAAGAAAGTCGAGAAATAGAAAAAAAACAGTAAGTGAAAGAAATTAAACAAACTGCGATAATGGAGTAAGTTATTTAATTCCTTTCACTAAATCAATCTTCTAATAGTCAATCAGCATTTTTGGAACAATATGGAAAAGCCTATTTTAGATTCTGTTGAGTACAAAATGATTACTACATTTTATGGCTCTGAAAAAACTGAAAGAAGCCAAGTACCACTCATCAATCATATTCAAGAAGGTTTACAGATTCTCGAATTTATCAACGCTTCAGAGTTTGCCAAAAAAGCATATTGCCTACATCCAATTCTGCAATCGGACGAAAGCCTAAAGCAAAATTGGAAAATGTATTTTGCGAAAGTAAATCCGAAAGTTATGTTGCTGTGCATGGAATATAGAAAAGTTGCCAATACTTACTTGTCCCGAGTAATTCAAGGCCTTTTGGAAATAGAGCTCTCGCCCATTAAATCAGTCAATGAGATGTTGGTGGCAGATAAAGTGCAGAATTATAAAGACTTTCTGAAATATCATGCCGAATCTCATCCAAGAACAAAGGAGTTAGAGCTCTATTTTTCCAATTGGCTTTAAAGATTGGTGTGTCAGACTTGACAACAATCAATTCAAATAACCCATGGCTTTCTGAATCGAAATCTCATCATCTTTCAAAATCACATTTGCTTGTTCGTAGAATTTTAGTCTTTCTTTTCTTTTCTCAGCTAAAGAATTGAGGAGTTCATCGCCTTTTTCTTCCAATAGCGGTCTGCTTCCAGATTCACTATTTACTCTTTTTGCCAATTTCTCTATCTCTACATCTAAGAAAACTACTTTTCCAGTTTTTTTCATGTACTCCAAGTTATCGGAGAAACAAGGCATTCCACCTCCTGTAGAAATAATAGATTCAGTCTGGTCAATAGAATGAAGTACTTCCTTCTCCAGTTTCCGAAAATGGTCTTCTCCAGACTCCTCGAAAATTTGGGAAATAGTTTGATTCTGAGACTCTTCAATGAGCGAGTCAGTATCAATGAAGGGCAACCTCATTACAGTTGAAAGTCTTTGACCAAAAGTAGATTTTCCTGAACCGGGCATTCCAATAAGATATATTTTCATAATTTTTTTCTTGAAGATAGATAATTTATGTAAAAAGCCCCACAGAATTTTCTGAGAGGCTTTTTATTGTAATTCTCTTACCAATTAAGCTTCTGCTTTCTTCTTGGTAGTTGCTTTTTTCTTTCTGGTAACTTTCTTTTTCTTCACAGGCTCTTCGTGGAAAACAACATCGGAAAGAACTCTTCCGCAATGCTCACAAACAATCAGTTTTTTCAAATCTCTGATGTCTGCCTGTCTTTGTGGGGGAACCATGTTGAAACATCCACCGCAAGCGCCACGCTTCACTTTCACAACAGCCAAACCGTTGGTAGAGTTCTTGCGAATCTTGGAGTAAGAACGGTAAAATCTATCCTCAATAGATTTTATTGCTTTCTCACGGCTTTTCATCAGCTTAGTTTCCTCAGCTGCTGTTTCCTCCATAATCACATTCAATTCCTCTTTTTTGGTTTCCAAGTCTTTGCTTCGTTCGCTTTTCACGTTCTCAGCCTTAGAAATCATCTCCTGCTTTTGATCAACCACTATTCTTGCCTCTTTTATTTTTTTGTTGGCAAGTTGGATTTCAAGCTCTTGCAACTCTTTCTCCTTCGTAATTGCATCGTACTCACGATTATTACGAACGTTCATTTGTTGCTCTTCGTACTTCACAATCTGCTGCTCGCACTCCTTGATTGTAGTTTTTCTGCTGGAAATCTCCGTATCAAGATTGGCGATGCTTTCTTTAATTTTGTCTATACGAGTCTCGTAACCAACAATCTCATCTTCCAAATCCTGAACCTCTTCGGGCAAATCTCCCCTAATTTTCTTAATATCATCTAAATTAGAATCTATGTCTTGGAGTTTTGCCAAAGCAGCAACCCTTTGCGCTACTGTATTTTCCATATATATCTTTTATAAGAACTTGATTGAACAAACACGTTTTCCTGTAAGGAGTGCAAAATAAGGGATTTTATCAAGAAATTGCAATCTGATTGGTAGATTTCTGATTATTTAGCTTTTGTTAGAAATCAAATATAGAATAAGATTGAATTAGACCTGATTGCCGACTAAACATTTACATGTCTCTCCGCATGATAAGAGGAACGCACTAATGGGCCAGATTCCACATATTTCAATCCTCTTCTTAAGCCTTCCTCTCTATAAAAGTCGAAAACATCTGGATGAATGTATTCAGCTACCTCAATGTGCATTTTTGTGGGTTGGAGATATTGACCCAGAGTAAGAATATCCAATCCGTTTTCCACTAAATCATCAATGGCTTTCTTTATTTCATCTTCGGTTTCTCCCAAGCCAAGCATAATTCCCGATTTTGTTCGGTGCCCAGCCTCTTTAGTTCTGCGGATTTGTTCTAAACTTCTAGCATACTTTGCCTGTGGTCTTACTCTTCGGTAAAGACTTTCAACGGTTTCCATATTGTGGGAAATCACTTCTTGTCCGCCTTCGGTCATTCTTGTCAAAGCATCCCAATTGGCTCGCACATCGGGAATGAGTGTCTCAATAGTAGTTGTAGGACTCATTTTTTTCGTCTCAACTACTGTCTGATACCAAATTTCTGCACCTCTATCTTTAAGCTCATCCCGGTTTACAGATGTGATTACTGCATGCTTCACGCCCATTAACTTGATGGCTTCTGCTACTCGCTGTGGCTCCTCAGTATCATATTCATTTGGCCTGCCTGTGGCAACGGCACAGAATGAGCAACCTCTCGTACAAACATTTCCCAAAATCATGAACGTGGCAGTTCCTTCACCCCAGCATTCTCCCATATTTGGGCAATTGCCGCTTTCACAAATCGTATGAAGCTTGTACTTATCCACCAACTCACGCACTTGTCTGTATTCTTTGCCAATTGGCAGCTTCACTCGTAGCCAATTGGGTTTTTTCTTGCGAGTTTCTTCTGGAGTAATTACTGGTAATTCTATCATTTAATAAGTATTTATTGCTTAATAAAGCAGTATTTTCAATCGTAGAAAGGATATTGTAGTTCACTATTTCCTTATTCCATAGTATAATGAGA
>JBLIFI010000369.1:0-5195 GCA_047633715.1 Flammeovirgaceae bacterium | reverse complement strand
ATGGTGAACTGATGATTGAACGAGTTCACGATTTGGAAGGTCAAATTACCAAAGATGTTTACAATTATGATTCCGAAGGGAAAAACATCTCTCATCAAGTCTATATGGGAGGTGAGCTATACAAGAAACCCTATTTTCATATACTCCAAATGTAATAATTCAAGAAGTTCTTGAAGATGGAGAACCACAAGGCAGAGTGGTGAAACAACAACAGGTCAACTCAAGCGAACTGAGCATGTTTCTAGTGATGGAACAGTTTTAAAGATTATTGAAAAAAAGGAGACGGAAAATGGAGTAGTTGAAACAGAGCAAGAAATAGCTGAGAATAGGAAAATCTATTTTGAGGAAATTACAACTTATAACAAGTTAGGCCAGATCTTAGAATTTAAAGTAGAAACACCAGAAGACCCTTTGCATGTCAAACAGACTTTTTTTTACGAAAATGACTTACTTGTAAAAAGAGCAAATTTTCATCGAGAGCTAGATATTGAGCATACTGAAACTAGTTATAAGTACGACTCAAATAACAATGCAATTGAAATAATGACTACGAGTGAAGATGGTAAGGAGTTAGAATACCAACAGTTTGTGTATAATGAGCAGGAAGATGTGATTGAATGGAAAGGAGATTCAATGCCTACAATCTATGCGGGCTTCGAGTTTCAGCAGGCTTTTCACCATGAAAATATCGTAGAATATTCTTAGAATAGAAATCTGCTAATCAAGATTTTTCAGCCCCTAATATTCTCCTCTAAAAACACGATAATCCCGATAGCCACGCATCAATTCCGCACTTGAAACCTTGAGAATTGTGTAGGCAGGAATGGCGAAAATCATTCCGACTGCGCCTCCAATGGTTGCGCCTACAAATATGGTTAAGAAAATTTCCAGCGGATGCGCTTTTACACTTCTAGAGAATATAAGTGGCTGTAAAAACAAGTTGTCAGCAAGCTGAACAACCCCGAATACTACCGCAACTTTGGCAATTAAAACAAAAGCGTCATCTAGTGGCTGCATAGTACTCAAACTAACTATTATTCCGAACAGCGAACCCAAAAGTGGCCCTAGGAATGGAATGAGATTCACAACTGCAGCAAAGGCAGCAATGGTGACAGCATACTCTACATCCAGCAGAATCAACCCAAAAGAAGCAATGGAGAATATGGAAATCATTTGCAGAAAAATACCCAACAGATAATTGGCAAGTAGCTTCTCTACCTTGGTAACTGCCACAATAGTTACCTCAAAATAGCGGTTTGGAATGAGTGAAAGAATGTACTTTCGGATTGAACCCTTCTCGTAAAGAAAAAAGAAAGTGATGAAAAGTACGGCAATCAGAGTAATGAAAAACGAGCTTGTGAAAGTAAGAAGATTACTGACTACCGAACCTACCCTAAAGTCAGCCAAATCCTTTTTTTTAAGCATATAGCCTGTCCTAATTGCCTCTATCATACTATTACTATCCTTCTTGATAATAGAGTAATTTTGCATGAGGTCTTCAGCTTCAGTTAGGAAACTAGATTGCTTCTCCGCTCGTGCTTTTGCCATTGTCATCTTAATTTCTGTCATCTTTTTCTCTACATCTATCGATTCAATGGCTTTGAATTGTGTAGCAACCAATGGAGCAAATAGGAAGATAAAGAGCGTAATAATTCCGAAAAGGATACTGAAAGAAATCCCGATGGCAAAAACTCTGGGAATGTGTAAACCAAAAATTTGGAACTGACTAATGTAGTTAGTTGGTGTGCGGAGGATGGAGGCAATAATCAGAGAAATTACAACATAGCCCACAATATCGCTGAAAAACCAAGCCAAATAGACAGCAATGGCAATCATTGCCACAACCATAATGCTCGTTTTATTCAGCCATTTTTGCATAATTACCAATTTATTCTCCTACAACTCAAAGATATAGGAAAGTGAGTAAGAAAAAATTATTTTTTTCTGCTTAGAATTCATATTGCTGAAAGTCAGTTAATTACAAGTTTTGTATATTATTTTTAGCCTAGACTAAAAATTTTAATTTACTAGACTAATTTTTATTTGTAACTTTGTGCAATTAAAATTAAGACTTTCCAAAAATGAGAAAAAATATACTTATTCTGCTTTTTACATTACTTTCTATTTCCGCTTATGCAAATGGAGTTATAAAAGGTAAAATTATCTCAGAAAATACTGAGTTAGAATTTGTTTCGGTCGGGTTGAGCGGAACTAGCTTTGGCGGAGTTTCTGACCAAAATGGTAATTTTGAGCTGACTAATGTTCCTTATGGGAAATACAAGTTGGTAGTTTCCATGTTGGGCTACATTTCCCAAGCACAATCAATCACGCTAAATGCCAACAACAACTCAATCCAACTAAATTTTGATTTGAAAGAATCTGCCACAAATTTAGATGAGATGGTAATTTCTGGCACCATGAAGCCTGTAAGTAAACTCGAAAGCTCTGTGCCTGTGGAGGTTTACAGCACCGAGTTTTTCATTGCCAATCCGACTCCTTCCATTTTTGAATCTATGCAGAATGTGAATGGCGTGCGCCCGCAACTCAATTGTAGCGTTTGCAACACAGGCGATATTCACATAAATGGTTTGGAAGGAGCTTACACCATGGTTTTACTAGATGGAATGCCAATTGTCAGCGGACTTTCCACCGTGTATGGCTTGATGGGAATTCCCCAAGCGTTGATTGAGCGAGTGGAAATTGTGAAAGGACCAGCTTCTACGCTTTATGGTTCAGAAGCTGTGGGCGGGTTGGTCAATATTATTACCAAAAAGGCAAGCAATGCACCTGTTTTCTCGGCAGATATTTTCGGAACGAGTTGGGGAGAAGTAAGTACAGATTTGGGCGCTAAGTTCGGAATTGGTAAAAAAGCACAATCTCTGATGGGAATTAGCTATTTCAACTATCAAAACCCGATTGACAATAATGGCGATGGTTTTACGGATGTCACACTTCAAAACAGGATTTCCATTTTCAATAAACTCAGTTTTGAGCGAAAGAGTAAAAAAACATTCACTTTGGCTGGAAGATATATCTATGAAGACCGTTGGGGCGGAGAAATGAACTGGTCGCATAAATACCGTGGAGGAAGTGAGATTTATGGCGAAAGTATTTACACAAAAAGGTGGGAAGCTTTTGGAGTTTATCAACTCCCGACTACAGAAATTATCAATTTCCAATTCAGTGTAAACGGACACAAGCAAAATTCGGTTTATGGAAACACACCCTACATTGCCGACCAATATGTGGCTTTTGGGCAGTTGACTTGGAATAAACAAATTGGCAACAAGCACGATTTGATGCTCGGAACTGCCATGCGCTATATTTATTATGACGATAATACTTTTGCCACTTTAGAGACAGATGGAGTTACCAACCAAGTAGCGCACACTTATTTGCCAGGGATTTTCTTGCAAGACGAAATCCAGGTAGGTGTGCAGAACAAAGTGCTTTTGGGCGTGAGGTATGACCACAACAACACACACGGAAGCATTTTCTCGCCACGAGTGAATTACAAATGGAGCTCATTAAATAAAGAGAATATTTTCAGAGTGAGTTTGGGAAATGGCTATCGGGTAGCGAATGTTTTCACAGAAGACCATGCTGCGCTGACTGGAGCAAGAGAAGTAGTTTTTGAAGAAAATCTTGCCCCCGAAACCTCTTGGAATATGAATTTGAACTTTGTGAAGAAAATCTACACTTCTTCAAATACCTATATTGGTTTGGATGCAAGTGCTTTCTACACACATTTCGAGAACAAGATTTTTGCCGATTATGAAACTGACCCAAGTAAAATCATTTATGCAAACCTCAACGGAAAAGCCATCTCCAAAGGTGTTTCTCTTAATTTGGATATTGCCCTAGAAAACGGCTTAACCATTTTGGCTGGAGCAACTCTCATGGATGTTTATTCTGTAGAAGAAGGCATTCGGGAAAGGCAAATTCTGACAGAAAGGGTTTCTGGAGTTTGGAATATTGGTTACACTTTTGAGCGAATTAACTTAAAGGTTGACTACACAGGAAACTTGTATGGACCAATGCGTTTGCCACTTTTGAATGAGGAAGGAAAAGAACAAGTTGATTTCCGTGATGCCGAATCTCCTTTTTGGAGTTTGCAGAATATCCAGCTTACCAAAACATTGAAAAATGGTTTGCAGATTTATGGTGGCGTAAAAAACTTACTGAATTATACGCCTCCAGTCAACAGCATTGCGCGTGCTTCCGACCCATTCGAGAATGATGAATCATTAAAAATTCCCTTTGACCCATCTTATGTTTTTGCTCCGAACCAAGGAATTAGAGCCTTTTTGGGTGTGAGATATGCCTTGAAATAGGGTTGATGTGTTGATTAGCTAATTTGATGATGCGATGATGAATTAATTTGTAAATGAGATAATGTGGAAATGATGAAACGAAATAGAAAAATAGTTTTAACAGATTTCCCAATCGGCATTAGGTTCAAGCGTCCACGCTTGAACCTAATTTCGTTGGTTACACAATGTCAAAAGTTATTAGTTTTATCCTTCATTCTAATTCTATTCTCAATCCAAACCCAAGCACAAAGCAAAAAAGTGAACTGGCTTTCCTTCGAGCAGTTGACTGACAGTATTCGCTCCAATCCGAAACCTATTTTGGTTTTCATTCATACCGATTGGTGTAAGTTCTGCAAAATGCAAGGCAAAAATACTTTTGGAAATAGTGATTTGGCAGAAGCCTTAAGTCAAGATTATTATGCACTCCAACTGAATGCCGAAAACGAATCAGATTTAAAATTCCTCAACCGAGTTTATAAATCCAACCCGAATGCTTATCATGAACTTGCTAACTTTTTAGGAAAGGAAAATGGGGAATTGGTGTTTCCCATCACGGTTCTGCTCAATCAAAACTTCCAACTTAAAAAACGTTTGGTTGGATTCATCAACTCGGAAGATTTGCTGAAGGAATTGTAATTGCATATTCGACTTCAGTAAAATCAGAATGGTGTCTTTTTCTGTAGCTGACAACCTCTTGGTTGTCAGGATATATGGGAGTCGTAGTGGACACTACAACTAGATTTTGTGCTAGGCAAGTCTAATATTCTTTTCCCAACTACTCTTATGGTTTAGCATAACGTTCCTACGACTAGGATTTGACTACTCCCCATCTTTTGGCTTCTCAAACTCATCCATCATAAAATCTTTGCAATCGCAAATCTC
>JBLIFI010000368.1:0-5204 GCA_047633715.1 Flammeovirgaceae bacterium | reverse complement strand
ACCTACAATTGGCATGGAAAGGAAAATTGCAATTGTATAGCCAGCCCAGTTTTGCAATCTCAAAACTTTAGAATTCCTTTTGGAAAATGAAGTTTCGAGCCTGTTTTCGGAAAGCGCTATTTTATCTAAAGATTTCCGTATCATTTTTGGGAGATTACTGATTGCCGATTCATGAATTTCATACTTTCCTCTAACCACTCAACTGCTTTTTCAGCTTCGTGCTTATGGAGATTGATGAGCAATCTTACTTTTCCTTCTTCCGAACCGTAGTTGAAAACTACTTCATGTTTTCTGTTCCCAACATCTTGAATTCGGAGGTTTGAAATCAGCGTAACTTTATAATAATCTCTTTCCAATTGAGGTGTCGCAAAAAGACTATTTCTAGCGAAATGCACTCGGATATTGTTATGGGTTTCCCCAATAATTCGGCTTAAAAGAGCTGAAATAATACAACAGGAAACAGCAAGAATTCCTGTTGGAGAAGTTAAATCAAATTCTGGAGATTGGAATGGATTTGGATTCTTTTGTTCTAGTATGACAAGATAGGAAAAGCAAAGAATGACAGGAATAGAAGCGAAAATTCTGCCCAACCAAAGTCGCCAACTATTAGAGTTTGAAAGAACTGTTTGCAAATGGTCCTCGTTGATGGAAACCGTATCTAGTCGCTTGCTCATAGTATTAGGCTTTTGTGTAAATCTAATATCAACAATTAGATTTATTAGAGCAACAAAATACCAAAAACCATTTTACCCAAATGCCTGAATTTCAATTAATTGACTGTAACAAAGAAGATAAATAAAACACATTCCTAATAATAATAGGAATGTGTTTTATGCTTTTGGTGTTCAATCAATATCGCTTCTTCATTTTCAAATTTTCATATCTGCACATTCCTTCAACTCAACTCCTCAATCTCGAAAGCCAAATTTTCTCTCGCCTGAGTTTCGTAGAGTTCCCTGAAAGTTTCCGTGTAGAAAATAGTTGGTTTTTGGGCAAAAGCTTGAAGGATTTTCTTTCTGCCTCTTCTATACAAGAAACTCGGTACATGTTTGTATTCCGAGCGGATTTCCTGCATATATTCTTGATAGCGAGATTTTTCCGCACCTAAAATAGATAAATCCAAATCCAAAAATAAAGAGCAGTCAGGTTCTTCGGTCGGATTGGGAATATGTTTGGCGGTGGCAAGAATCAGTTTTTCAATAGAATCAATTTGGGTTTTCGTCAAGTTGGAGTGTTCTGAAAGGATTTCCACAGCAAAATCGGCACTCTTTGCTTCATTATTGGACTTCAAAGAATTGTACACACAATCGTGAAACCAAATGGAAAAACTGATTTCCACAGGTTTCACGAAATTCAAATCCAGTTGATTCCACTTCCCAAACAAATCTTGTAAATGCGTCAGATTATGATATTTCCGATGCTTCTCTGTGTGCATTTCCACTAGTTTGGAGAATATGGAATTTGCCATTTCCGAGTTTTGGAAATGGGGTTCAGCAGTCTTTTGCCAGATTTGTTTTAGTTTTTTAATAGAGCACATAACTCATGAATAGCGGGAACGAATTGTAAAAACTAAAAGCGGAGGGCGGAAGATTATCAAACTTCCAAACCCTCTTAATCCATTTTCCTAAAAGGCACTTTCACGCTTTCTTGCCCAACAGTTACAGAGCTTTCTCCATGAATTGTGATTTCCGCTTTTATGAAATCCGACTCATCTGCTTTGTAAATATTCTCCACATATTTTTGTGGATTTCGGTCAATATACGGAAACCAAGTGCTGTGAATCTGAATCATCACTTTATGCCCTGCCTTGAAAGTATGTAGAATGTCTTGCAAAGGAAATTCAACTTTCGTAGCTGTGTTTGGAGTGAATGGAGCTGGTTCTGAGAAGCTGGTTCTGAATCTCCCACGGAAAGTTTCGGCTCTTACCAATTGCTGATAGCCAGACATCTGAACATGCTTTGGTGTGGCAATGGTTGCCTTTGCTGTATCAGAATACACATCAATTAGTTTCACTACAAAATCTGCATCGGTAGAGGAAATAGACGCCAATAATTTTGCCATAATTTCACCAGCGAAAGTAACATCTTCAATCAAAATATCGGAAGTGAAAGTCAACACATCTGGGCGGAAAGATGCGTGGCGTTGGTCATCTGTCATATAAGCTCGTGGTGTGAACTTGACAGGTGTGATTTCTGAGCGGTGCGGAACTGGTTTGTTTGGGTCGCTTGTGTAAGTGAATGTATCATCTTTATTTCCTGCTTTGTTTATGAGCAATTTGCCATTTTTTGCAAAAGCCAGGCTTACAGGTTTTACTTCTTTGGTTGGCCATTCCGAGAATTTCATCCATTCTTTTTTGCCAGTATCGAACAGATAAGCTTCGGGTAATTTCGGTTTTCCATCGCCTTTCAAATGGTGTGTAAAAAACTCAAATTCAATTTCTTTCTGAAAGAATGTGGAAATACTGTCTCCAAAATAAATATGATTTACACTTTGCGCGCCTTTCTCTCTCGCCCAATCTCCATGACTCCAAGGTCCCATTACAATTGAGTTTTTAGCGGTCGGATTGTTCTTCTCCACATTCTTGTAAATATTCAACGGGCCGTATAAATCTTCGGCATCGAACCAACCACCAACTGTTAAAACTGCGTGGTCAATATTTTTCAAATGCGGGAGAATGCTTCTTTTCTGCCAAAATTCATCATAATTCGGGTGTTCCGTCATCTGTTTCCAAAAGAAATCATCTGGATAAATATTCTTAGTTACATTTTTCAATGGCCCCAAATTCAGATTATAAGTGTAGCCATCTTTCATGTTTCCAGCCTTTTTCAACGCTTTCCATTCATGTGCATACCAAGACGTATCAGTTGGGCCAGCTTGTTGAACTCCAAAAACAGGATAAGCCATTAAATAACCTTGTGTGAGTGCGCCCATGTGGTGGAAATCATCAAAGAAAAAATCGGCAATTGGAGCTTGTGGAGAAGATGCCACCAAAGCAGGATGCGCTTCTGGTAAAGCAGCTGCAGTATAAAACCCTGGGTAGGAAATTCCCCATTGTCCAACCTTCCCATTGTTGTTTTCTATGTTTTTCAAAAGCCACTCAATCGTATCGAACGTATCTGAACTTTCATCTATATCTTTCTTGTTTTTCGGGTCATTTCCAGCAACATGCGGGCGCATATTATCGAATTTGCCTTCCGACATCCATCTTCCTCGTACATCTTGGTAAACGAAAATGTAGCCATCTCGCATTAGGAAAGAAGAAGGTCCTATTCTTTTCTTCATTTTCTCTCCGTAAGGTCGCACGCTATAACAAGTGCGTTGCAACATTATCGGGTATTTGTTGGATTGATCTTTTGGCGAGTAAACAGCAGTAAACAAATTTGTGCCATCTCGCATAGGAATTTTGTATTCCTTCTTTACATAGTTTTGGGCAATGTAAGCCGAGTCATTTACGGCTGGGTTTACGCTTTTTTTCGTTTCTTGTGCTTTGCTTTGGCAATTCAGAAGTAGGAAAGCAAAAACAGATAGTAGAGTTAATCTCATGTTATTGAATTAAGTGTAATAGTACAAGTAGACTTGATTTAGCAAATCTACTGTCTAGAACGAATGAATTCAATAAAAATTAGATTGGCGGGAATTTCAATAGGGAAGTGGTTGGAATGAAGGATTATGAAAGGTTTGTGTCATATAGTTTGCAAACCCTACGGAAGAATTACAAATATCCTTCCCAAATTCACTCTACCAAAACCGAATAGGCACAAATGAATTCATTGTTAGCCTCCAAAGTCAAAATCCCTTCTTTTTCAGCTAATTCCCCAGTTGCATCTACTGAATCTGCCAAGCCAAACCAAGGTTCA
The DNA here is from genome assembly GCA_047633715.1 of Flammeovirgaceae bacterium. Taxonomy (GTDB): domain Bacteria; phylum Bacteroidota; class Bacteroidia; order Cytophagales; family Flammeovirgaceae; genus JBLIFI01. The sequence continues at coordinate 1,347 of JBLIFI010000368.1, read as the reverse complement.
ATACACACAAATTCAGAGTCTTGATTTTTAGACCAAATGCCTAAATAAGGAAAATTGGGGAACTTGAAAGTGATTTTTCTCTCTCCATTTTCGAGAAGGGAAACTTCTTCTGATTTGAGATTTTTGAAAACCAAGGCATCTTTATCGAAGGTCGTTTTGGTTAGTGGCAACGAGTTGGAGTTGTCTAAAATCAATTCTTTCTCTCCATTGAAATTTCCACCTTCTAACAAATATGTGTGGGCAGTTTCCTTTTCATTGAATTCCAAACTATAATCTTCTCGCTTTTTACCCGATTCTATTGGGCAACGGAAGGCAGGATGTGCGCCAATGGAGAAATACATTCTTTCGGAATCGGAATTGACCACTTTGTAGGAAATTACCAACTCATTCCCGACCAATTTATAGCTCACATAAAGCTGGAATCTGAAAGGATATTTTGTGAGTGTTTCCTCATTTTCGGTAAGCAAGAAAACGATTTCATCTTTCCGTACCAATTCAATCGCAAACTCACAGTCTCTGGCAAAACCATGTTGAGATAGTTGGTAAGTTTTGCCTTCATGTTGGTAAGAGTCATTTTTGAGTTTCCCCACAATTGGGAATAAAATGGGTGCATGCCTTCCCCAAACTAATTTTTCTGCTTGCCAAATCAATTCCAAATTAGTTTGTTTGGATTTTAAACTGCAAAGCTCTGCTCCATATGTCTTGATTTCCGCAGTCAGAAATTCATTTTCAATTGTATAATTCATGGCAATAATTTAAGGAAAAGGTTGAGAAATGGCAACTAATTTTAAGACTCTGGAAATAGAGAACTCGTTCTCCACTAGTTGAAGCTAGTAGCAACTGAATCAAGACTCCAATCTTTCATTAAATATTATCACGATTGATTTAGTAGTGCGAGTCGGATGGCCGATGCCATTCCATTCTCGCACAGGCGTAAAAAACGCCATAAAATTTTGAAAAAACTCAATCGTGATAAGGTCTATTAAATATACGATTCAATTGCATCCATCTTCAGATGGATGCAATTGATAAGAATTAGAATCCAAAACCTCCAACAGCGAACCCTGGCTCGATACTTCTAAACGATATTCTGCTCCACAAACTAGTGGGAAGTTTTCATCTTGATGTCCGAATGGTAAATTGAATGCGACTGGATAACTGAATTGGGCAACTTTATCTAGAATAATATCCTCCACAGTTCCATCAAATTTGTTACCTGGATTGGTCATTTCAGTCAATCCGCCAACTGCCAAACCTGCTAAACTATCCAATTTTCCAGCTCTTAATAAATGCGTCATCATTCTATCTAAATAGTAGAGCGGTTCGCCAACTTCTTCCAGAAAAAGT
>JBLIFI010000367.1:0-5222 GCA_047633715.1 Flammeovirgaceae bacterium | reverse complement strand
AAAGCGAACCTGCTAGTGCTCCACCAATGGAAAAAGGAGAACCTGAGCACAAAGGACATTGGCACAGATGGATTGAGAGAAGACCTTTACAAATGCTTTTCTGGAGTTTGATTGTGATTCTGATTGGCGGAATGGTGGAAATGCTACCGACTTTCCTAATCCAATCGAATGTACCGACTATTGAAGCCGTGAAACCTTACACTTCGCTGGAACTCCAAGGCAGAGATGTTTACATAGAAGAAGGCTGTGTAGGTTGCCACTCGCAAATGATTCGCCCTTTCCGTTCGGAAACAGAACGATATGGGGAATATTCAAAAGCAGGCGAGTTTGTCTATGACCATCCATTTTTGTGGGGTTCTAAGCGAACAGGCCCTGATTTGCACAGAGTTGGCGATAAATATCCATACTCTTGGCATTACAATCACATGATGGACCCGACAACGATGTCGCCAGGTTCAATTATGCCTCCTTATCCTTGGTTATCAGAGAATATGGTGGATTTGGCAAGCACTCCAGCCAAAATCAGAGCCATGCAAACTTTGGGAGTTCCTTACCCTGAAGGCTACGCAGAAAAAGCGAACGAAGATTTACTCATCCAAGCAAATATAATTGTGAAAAGCTTGGAACAAGATGGAATCGAAGTGATGCTAGAAAGTAAAATGGTGGCTCTCATTGCTTACTTGCAAAGGCTGGGAACTGATATAAAAGGAGTAGAAAATTTACCTGAGAAATAATTTAGTCTCAAGTCTTTAGTACAAAGTCTCAAGTAGGCAGAAGTACTAAAGACTAAAGACTTCCGACTAAAGACTACTATTATGTATAAAGATGTATTGCGTTCAATTGCCGAGGTAGAAATGTTTCCGATTGTGGGAATATTGATTTTCATGGGTTTCTTTCTCATCATCAGCATTTATGCTTTGAGATTGAGCAAAGCAGAAGTTGGAGAGTTAGAAAACCTTCCTTTTCAGCAAGAAACTGAAAAGACGGAAGAAGAGAGCAAACGGGGATAGGACTTATGTCCTACCCTAAAGATATTCCGTCCTGTTGGGACTTAAATCAAAGTCCCAACAGGACGATGAATCCGTAGTTTGGTACGTAAGTGCTAAGCAAAAATATTTTCAGAATTTCTCACTCGAACAACCTAGAGGTTGTCCGCTACGGAAAAGAAATGGAAAATCTATTCTTGATACTTGTTACTCTAAAATAACAAACTATGAAACCTTATAAAATATTCCTATTTCTCTGTTTCCTCACTATTTCCCTTCCTAGTTATGGAGCAGGGGAAGTCATTGAAGGAGTGAAAAATGAACATACTTTAATGATTTTTCTGGGTGTGGGCGTTTTGCTGTTATTCTCTTGCGTGATGGCTCTCATTTTTATGCTCCACCAAACTTTGCCAGCAATACTGAAAGAGAAATTTGAAAAGGAGAGGAACGAGAAAAATGCTATGCAGGCACAAGAAACTGTGTAATGAGTGTTTGGGATTAAACATAAGCCGAAACCATTCAAGGGTTTAGGTTATTACTTGACTGTCAAAATTTCATCTTCTCAACCCTTGAAGGGCTATTCATTTCCACTTGCTTTGGGAAATCAATAAAATAAATCAAAATCATGAAACCTAATTTTAGATATAGCAGGATTTGGCTAGTTGCATTGTTCCTATTTTTAGGTAATGAGTCGGCTATGGCACAATCCAACGAGCAATTTGTAACAGGGTTCAATAATGATTGGGTGCTGATTGGCGCATTGGGAGCCGCCTTCATTACATTGTTGCTCATCTTCATTATTTTGGCAGGAATTGCCTTTTCTTTTACCCGAGAAGTTGCTCCAAAAACTGCCATTGTGCAAGAAGAAGAAAAAGAGCCTTTCTGGACTTGGTTCTGGCTGAAATTCAACTCCGCAGTTCCGAAGGCGAAGGAAAAGGATATTTTGTTGAACCACGAATCTGACGGAATCCGCGAACTTGATAATGATTTACCGCCTTGGTGGAAATATGGTTTCTACCTTTCTATTGTGATTGGCATTATTTATATGTTCGTTTATCATGGCGGACACTATGACCATGACGTTTCTGTCAGAGAATACATGGCTGAAAACTCGGAGGCAGAAACTAGAAAAACTGCGTATTTGGCTCGTATGGAAAGTATGATTGATGAAACCAATGTGGAAATGCTAGTTGCCCAAAGTGAGGTTGATGCTGGAAAAGCGATTTATATAGGAAATTGTATTGCTTGTCACGGAGCTTTAGGAGAAGGCGGTGTTGGCCCCAACTTGGCAGATGCTTATTGGCTACATGGCGGAGGAATTACCAACATTTTCAAAACCGTAAAATATGGTGTTCAGGAAAAAGGAATGTTGGCTTGGAAAGAGAAACTCACACCCAAACAAATGCAACAGGTTTCCAGCTTTGTGATGACTTTCGGAGGAACAACTCCTCCAAATGCCAAAGAACCACAAGGGGAGATTTATAAAGAAGAATCAAAAGAAAAAACTGACGAAGAAGAGAAAGATATTGCTTTGGTTGATTGAAAAGGATTTGAGAATCGGTATGCCAAACCAATGTAGATATGTGAATTTGCAGATGATTCTAGATTTCTTATAATTTAGTTCTTCAACTCTGTCAGGATTTAAAACCCTGACAGAGTTTTTTGTTTAGGAGCACACAATAAATTCCCATTTGCAATCTTCTATTCTTCCATCAACTCACACGCTCCACTCTCCAAATCCTTCTGCACTTTTTTGAATTTCACGCTTTCCTTAGTTGTTCCATCAGGATAAACTACCGATACTTTTTCGTTTCTACCAATATTCCTGAATGGGCTTGGAGCGAGTGGAGGGGAATACTCGGGGAATGAATTGTTCAATAAATTTTTTGATAAATTGATATTGGACTCATGCATATATTTATTAATTGCATCTAGGTTATCCATATCTACTCCCGCTTCCATTGCCCCCATCATCATGGCTTTTGCAGGTCCCCAGTTATCAGAATTAGCCTCCCATTTTGGGATTCTATCCTTCATTTTTTCCATACAGCGTTTCAGCTTATGGGCGTTGGAGACTTGGTTTTCAGAATCAAGAAAATCAATGAATACAATTATTATTTCTCCATAATCCTCAAAAAGGTCTGGCTCGGCTGAAATTTTTCGAGGTATAATGTATTCGCATACGGATTCCAAGTGGCTCTCTTTCCAAATGCTTGGCACAACTCCTTCATAGTCGGCTAGGTAATTGACGAAAGTGGTAATCGCAAAACGAGCATTCCCCTGTTGCCTTTCGTTTAGTTGCTCGAAATAAGAACTTTCCTGAAATTGGGCAGCCAACTTGTCTGCCATACTTTCGGTATTTTCAAGTTCTACATCAGCCCCTTCCATTTCATCGGTTCTATCAATCAATTCTGCCATTGCCTTTTTATTTTCCTCTTCTGTGTCTCTTCTCTCCGACATGAGTTCAACATCAGCAAACTTGGCATAAAATTCAGAAGGTTCTTCAAAATTATCAAGGCAAAACCGAAGGTAATCATCTGTGATAGATTGGATAGATATGGCATCTAAAAAGACGATATATGTTTTGGCTTCCTTATCAACGACATAGATTTCCCCTGCCCAGTTGTGGGTTTTCTCTTGGTTGTCGAGAACAGTTCCATCTTTTATTCGCACAAAATCGCATTCTTTTAGCATGATTTTCAAAATTTGAGGTTAGCTCGTCAGTCTATGATTGATTGAATTTCGGTATCAAATATACAGAGAAATAAATATTTTGTATAGCCTTTCCAGTCTTAAATTAGGGATTTTTAATGACTTTTTTGGATGTAATGGCATGAGCCATCGAGCCTGTGCGAAATACGAGAAATTAGATTCAAACAGAGTCTAGCCAACAAGAGGCTTCTATATGTAGTATGATTTCAATTCTACGCTTACTTAAGCATTCAAATAACCCCACATCAACTCTGCTGTTCTTTTCGAGGTTCCTTCGGTTTCGATTTTTGCTCTCATTTCAGCATAATCTTTTTTGATTGGATTGGGGTTTTCCAAAGTTTTTTGGAGTTCATCACTCACTTTCTCGACACTAAAATCCTTCTGAATAAGTTCTTTGACTGCTTCTTTTTGGGCAATTAAATTTACCAAAGAAATGTACGGAACTTTGATGAGTCGTTTGGCAATGGAATAGGAAATTGGGCTAGTTTTGTAACAAACCACTTGGGGAACGTTAAACAAGGCCGTTTCCAAAGTGGCAGTCCCAGAAGTTACCAAAGCCGATTTTGCATGAGCTAATAAATCATAAGTTTGATTAAACACAATTGGCAAATTCGCTTCTTTCACAGAGTCGTATAATTCGCTCGGAATGCTATCCACTCCAGCCACAACAAATTGGTAATCAGCAAACTGGTTTCTTACTTCTAACATCACAGAAAGCATATTTTTGATTTCCTGCTTTCGGCTTCCTGGTAAAACGGCAATAATTGGTTTGTCGGAAAGCTGATTATCTGCTAAGAAGTTTTGATTCGGCTCAAATTGGGAAATAGCATCGAAAAGCGGATTCCCTACATAATCTACTTCATAATCAAATTTCCGATAGAACTCTTGCTCAAAATGCATGATGACAAACATTCTGTCAACTACTTTCTTGATTTTCAAAGCACGTTTCTGATTCCAAGCCCACACTTTTGGGGAAATGTAATAGAAAGTTCGGAAGCCTTTATTTTTGGCAAACTTGGCAATTCGCAAATTGAAACCTGCATAATCCACCAAAATGACTACATCAGGTTTGTAGTTGAGAATGTCTTTTTTACATTCTTTAATGAAGCCGTAAATCTTGGGTAGGTTGGCAATCACTTCTGCAAAACCCATAAAAGCAGTTTCCTTAAAATGCCGAACAATTTCTCCGCCCACTTTCTGCATTTCATCTCCACCCCAAACTCTGAATTCTGCATTCTCGTCTCGCAATTTCAACTCTTTCATCAAGTTAGAAGCGTGTAAATCACCCGATTTTTCGCCAGCAATGAGGTAGTATTTCATGGTTTTAGAAGATTGAATTGTTTTTCTGCAAACATACGAAAGCTTTATTGGAGTTTTATTGTGGGAATGAGCAGGCTTGTCCGATTATGATAAGAAGAACGCACGAATTACAGCAGGTGGCAAAAGGATACTTACCTCTTTACAAAAGCCCACGATTGTTGGGGATTGGGAGACCTCTGGTCTATTTTGTCCAGAATATTGTCG
>JBLIFI010000366.1:0-5256 GCA_047633715.1 Flammeovirgaceae bacterium | reverse complement strand
CTGAAGAAATTATAGTAAGCAGAGAAAAAGCCTCAGTTTTTAAGAAATGGTTGGATGAATAGGTTTCATTCCTTTCTCCATTCTGCTTCAAAAATCCATAGAATCAACAGAACTGTTCCTGCCAAAAGAACCCAATCTCCATAAGGATAATATCCTATTCGTATGAATATTCCAATCCCGAAAACTGCTATAGAGAGGCTCCCGAGTTGGGTGGGCAGAGCCATAAATAGCGATTTCTCATCATCTTTTTTCATCCTTAATGAGTTGAACAAACCTATAATCAACCAAACGCAGAATGTTCCAATTGTCAAATAGGAAAGAATCGTTTCTTGTGGCAAATGATAAAGATTACTGAACGAAAATAGCAAGTAAAAAACCACTAACATGAGCTTTAAATAATCATCCAATTGCTTTTCTGTCTTTTTGTAAAATCTGATTGGATACAGCACAAGAATTATTAAAATGGCTAAAACCTGTAAGCCATTCAAGCAAAAGGTGAGGTTAAATTCTTCCAAACCTAAATATTGATATGCTCTGAGTAGAATTAAAACTCGGCAAAGAATGACTATTGAGATAGCTACTTTCAGGGCAATTGTGAAATATTTTTCTTGAGGCATTTTTAGTTAGTAGTTATGGGTATTGTCTTCCAAGGATTCATAAACGAGTCTATAAAAAAAACTATTTAGCAAATTAACTTCTGTTTTCACTAAAATTGACCTATCCTCAAAAATACAAACTAATTTTGCGCCCGCTTGTATCAAATAGTCATTCAGTTTCATCAGAACTATGACTTTGGATAGTAACTTTTTTGGCAAACTACTTAGATAGCTTGCTAGCACATATTAGCACAAAAACACAGTTTTGATTCGTATAAAATTATTTATTCTTCTGTTAGTAGTTGGAGCAAATTTATTAGGTTTTACATTTTTGTATTTACACCTAAAAAACTCCCACACCTTTACCTCGCCACTTTCTAGCGAGTTCAGCATCAAAATCCAATCTGATACACTCACAGTAGAACAAATTGTGGAAGAGTCTTACGGTTTTCTGATGGGACAGAAAATAGTTGGCTCACTTCCCATTTTGGATTTTGACACATTTGCCAAACAATTGGGAGTGAGTGTCAATTCAAATGTATTTATGGATGACCGCCATTCTTATGATAATTTCCTAATAGAAAATGAAGAAATCCCTTACGGAGGTTTCATTTTATATGACACACATTTTGCTCCTTTTGAGACTCCAAAAGAAGTAGAAAGCTTTTTGGCACTTCTGAAAAATAGATACAAGCAAGAATTGAGAATTTCTACTCTCGGCAAAAATTACCTAGTAGTGGTTTATCCTTTTATAGCTACAGACTGTGCAGTAAATGTGGCAAAAGGTTATTGCAGAGGCTCTGAATTATTGGAAGCTTCTGGGGCAAATACCACAAAAGATATTTTTTCTGATGATTTATCGGGGAAATTGAAGCAATATAACAAGTTGGCTAGTGTGTATAATGACTTGGGGATGAACACATTTTTCTCGCCTTGTTTAGATTTGAAAGATTATGATGAGAATATCGACAGTTTGGGAATATATGCCAAAAAAGTAAGTTTGGCGCTTCATGAAAAACGTATGATTCCAACTTTGAAGCATTTTGCCTACACCGCTAAAGTAGATACGCACAATGGGTCTTATGAAGAGAATAGGAGTTTGGAAGAAATCGAAAAAAATGATTTGAAACCTTATAGAGTTGTAGAAGAGCTCGGTTTCCCTTATATGATTATGCCCACACATTTCAAGCTGATGGCAATTGATGACAAGGAAATTTGCACGAAATCACAAAAAGTAAAAACTTATATCTCCAAAAACTTCCCCAATGCAGTTACCGTTTCCGATGCGATAGACATGAAAGGCTACTCCAAAAGGGATGATTTGAGTAAGCGAATTACCGACAATATTTGTGATGTAGTAATTGCTAAGACCTCAAACATTTCTCCCACAACAGAAATTGAGGAAATCTATAAAGCCCTCAAAACTTTGAAAACGAACAACATTGAAGCCAATAAAGAAAGCTTAGTAAAAATATTGAGGTTAAAACAAGAATACGGACTTCTCAAAATTTACGAAGAAAAAGAGGCTATTTGAGTCAATTAACATTGAATTGAAATAGGTTTTTTTCAAATACACAAGTAGTTTGAAAACCAGAACTGCCTTTGCTTTTAGAGAAAGGCAGTTCTGGTTTTTTTTTGACTTTAGACTCACGACCAAAGTCTTTATACTAACTTTTACCTTCCCGCCCTTCCACTAATTGTATTTCCAAAGAATACCGCATTCAAAAACAGCTTGTTAGTTCCATACCAAAACGCTCTAAAATTTGGGTTTTGGAGAAAGGAAATTGTTCTGCCTTGTCCGTAAGAGTTGACCAGAATACCAGCCGAACCACCAATCATTTCCAAATGTTTCTTGTGGATGTAGCCACTCAAAAGTGGATTTTCCGTGTAGCGAACTGGTGTGGCAAACGCATTTTTGGATTTCAAAGCAAACTGCGTATCATTTCGGAAAATGGGCATTGTTGAGTGCTGGAAACCATAGCAAAGCGGATGAGTCAAATCCAACTCGGCCTGAAAAATAGCTCCACCAATTCTTTTAGAACCCAAATCTTGAGAGAGTTTTGAATACGGTCGGTAGCCCGTGGAATCAGGTTTTGATTGTTTTTTGAATTCAACTTTTGCTAAACCTACACTTTTCGCCCAAGTGGATCCACGCTGAATCCCAATGATTGTTCCTCCTTTTCGCACCCAGGTTTTTAGGTTGGAGATTGCCGAAGCATCAATTCCTGAATAAGAACCATTCGGCAAAACAATTACATTGTATTTGCTCAAATCTGCTCGGTTAAATTGCGCAATATCCACCACGGAAATCGGCATATTCACTCGTTGGTCAAGCAAGTGCCAAGTTTCACCAACATCATAACTGGAAAGTCTGTTTCCAGCCAAAATAGCTACTTTAGGCAACTCTAGTTTCACAAAACTGCTGCTTCCAAAATCAATTCCTTTAGAAGTCAGTCCTGTGGTAAGTGCCTGAATGGCTATTCCCGTTTCTTTTGTTTCTGTAGCCAATAATTTTTCTAAATCGGCTTGGTTAAACTTCGCTTGCTTGCTCGGAATCAGAATTGTTCCGTAATCAAATTTCAACTCTCCCTCGGCAGTATTTCCTGTGAAAGGCTCACTTGCCACTTTCATCATTACGCCTGATTCCATCAACGAATAAGCCAATTTTGGTGCATTGTAATCATCCCAACGAAAAGCGTAGCCAGCCGTCACTTTTTCGCTATTCATCAACTTTCCTGTTGAATATTTCACCTCCAAAACTTGTTCTCCAAGCAAATCGGCAGAGAATGCTTTTGCGCCAATCTCTTCATAATCTAAATTGAAAGCCATTGGTAAAGTCCAAGCAGAAACATCGTAGAACAAGCTGTCATTAAACTCGGTTTGGGTTCGGAACATAGCCTGAATTAACCTATTTTGTGGTTGATTGAGCGGAACTACAAATGAATTTTCAGCTTCAAAATCCTTATAATTCTTTTTCAGTTGGTGGATTTTGATGTTGTGCCTCCTCAGCATTTTCACAAATTCATTTAATCTCGTTTGATCATATTTCTCGCCAAAAATGTATGCTTTCGTATTGTTTTGTTTGGATTCAGCAACGGCATTCTTGTAGAAATCTCGCTGATAATCGAGCAGTTCTTTCCGCATTTCCAAACTGGCTTGGAGTGTGGAGAGCGAAGCCGTGAACTGATTCCGAATTGTGAAAGGAAATGTAACTACTCCGTGCTGGCTTTCCTGTGCGTGCCCACGGGAACTTGCTTGCTCAAACAGAATCCCAATTGAACCTTGTATATCGGGGTAAGTTGAACCTTTGCCGTAATAAAAATCATCGAAACTCTCTTCTGAATAATAGAGTGACCCAATTTTGTCTAACGCTTTTGCGTGGTATTTGGCAATTTTTGCCGTCAAATCTACATTTCTCTGCGGAGTAAGTGGATTCTTTCTCGAAGGAATTCCTGGCTGGAAAAAGAAAGTGGAGTTCGTTCCCATTTCGTGGTGGTCAGTCAGAATATTAGGTTTCCAGTTTTGGAATTGTGCAATCCTTCCTTGTGATTCTGGTAATTGAACAGGTAACCAATCTCTGTTTAAATCGAACCAATAATGGTTGGTTCTTCCTCTCGGAAATGGCTCATTGAATTCCCGACTACTTGGGTCAGTAACTAAATGCTTGCTTTTATGCGTGTTGACCCAACTCGCAAACCGATTCAAACCATCGGGATTGATGCTCGGGTCAATCAGAATTACTGTGTTCTCCAACAGCTTTTCAATTTCAGCACCTTGTGCCGAAGCCAAATGATAAGCCACCAAAAGCGAAGCATTACTTCCGCTCGACTCATTTCCATGCACGCTGTAACCCAACCACACTACACTTGGCATTTTTTCCGTGTCCAATCCGCCCGATTTGTCTGGATTTCCCAACTCCAAATGCTTTTCTCGAATTTGCTCTACATTCTGCAAATTCTTAGGCGAGGAAATTGTGAGTAGGAGCAGAGGGCGGTTTTCAAAAGTCCTTCCATATTCCTGAATCTGTACTCGGTCAGACCTCTCTGCCAAAGTACGCATATAGAAAACCAACTTGTCATGAGTTACATGCCAATCGCCCACTTCATGCCCCAAAACCTCGGCAGGCTTTGGGATTTTAGAGTCATAATTGATGCCATTTGGCAAGTAATAACTGAGTTGGACTGCATTCAATTCAGTTTGGCAAAATCCAACCGAATTGAGGAATAAAAAACTAAGCAGGAATAGTGTTTTTCTCATGGAAACGTTTTTTTATGTTTCCGTAAGAATAAGATAAAATGGGCGAAAGTTCAAGTGAGATTATATGAACTCCAACCAAGACATTAAAAATGGTAAATAGAATTTCCGATATTCTAACCTTGTTTTTTTTGTCCTACTCCTGCCCAACTTCATTCCTTCTCACAATTTTCATATTGGATTTCGCTGGAGTTTTTTCTTTGGTAGAATTTGACTTTTTCATATCCTTAAACCTCCTGACTGCAGCAATTGCAAAACCAATTCCCATCAAGATTGTGCCAATCCAGAGCAAGCTGATATATGGTTTTTCCAACGCATTCAAGATAATCCAATCTTTCTGAGTGGTTGCGCCTGTAATTGTGAATTTTCCTGTATCTGGGTTTGCCATTGTGAAGCCCAATCGCAA
>JBLIFI010000365.1:0-5298 GCA_047633715.1 Flammeovirgaceae bacterium | reverse complement strand
ACAACCGAAAAGAAATAGGTATCTAATCAATTTCAAGACTAAAAAAAAGAAAACAAGGGGAAATCCACCGTAAAAAAAATAAAAATTCCTTCTTGGTTTTTATTGTAGCATCAATTTTAATTTGCTGGTTGGGATACTTTCGTCCAAAGTCTAGTCAAAGATATATACCTTATTATAATTCCCTCCGTCATTAATACTTGATGTATGAGTTACCAATTGCCGAATTGTAATTGGGATATTCTTGTGATATGGATTGATAACTTTAAATGGCAATATTTCATTTATATCATCTTCTAGACTGATTTTACCCAACTCTATTGCTTTCATCTAACAAGTAAAAAAAATCACTTTCAAAATTGAATTCTAATGTAGTCAAGTTAAATACCAGCTATAAACTTCTATATTTGAGATGATTGATTGAACCATAAGTGAAAGAAATTAAATAAAGTGCGCCATTATCGCAGTTTGTTTTTGAGGTCGGGCTACGTTAGCTAGTCTAGCGGTTCCCCGCTGGGACAAAAATAGTAGGCATAGCATCGCTACGGATACTATTTTTAACGAAGAATAGACCAAAAAGAAACAAATATAATTGAGTAAGTTATTTAATTTCTTTCACTAATCAGAACACAGCCATGAAAATACCAAAAATAAGAGGAGTAATTGACAGGCGTATTTTAATCAATTACCAAATTGATAAAGAAGTCTTGGAGAATTATCTGCCCAAACCTTTCCGACCAAAATTGGTAAACGGAAAAGGAATTGCAGGAATCTGCTTAATCCGACTGAAAGAAGTCAGGCCGAAAGGTTTACCCAAACAAGTCGGGATTTCCTCAGAAAACGGGGCACACAGGATTGCTGTTGAATGGATGGAAGATGGAAAACTGAAAGAAGGAGTTTATATTCCAAGAAGAGATACCTCATCCAAATTGAATGCTTTAGCTGGAGGAACTATATTCCCAGGAATTCATCATTATGCAAAGTTCACAGTAAATGAAGAAGATGGAAATTATGAAGTCGGTTTTGTAAGCGATGACAATGAATATTTGTTCATTAAAGCAAGCGAAACGGCCAATTGGAATCAAGAAAGCGTGTTTGAAAATCTTGAATGTGTCTCCAAATTCTTCGAAAATGGTTCTGTTGGTTACTCGCCCGACAAAAAAGACTTTGATGGACTTGAACTGAAGGCGTATAGCTGGCAAGTATCGCTTTTGGAGGTTGAGAATGTAAAATCAAGCTTTTTTGAAAACGAAAAAATTTTCCCAAAAGGCTCTGTAAAGTTTGACAATGCTTTGCTAATGAAAGACATTGAGCATGAATGGATTGGCTTGGAAAAGATAAATAAGATTCTTTGAAAAATCTCAAGCCTGCAGAGTTTTTTCCAATTCAAACCTAACTCTTCTTCCCCTCTAATCGGAATCCCATTACCAAAATATCATCAATTTGGCGGTGTCCGTTCATCCAGTCAGAAAGCGTTTTTTCAAGATGTTTTTTCTGTGCCGACATTGGTTTGGTATGATTCTCCAGCAATTCATTCTTGAATCTTTTTATCATAAATTTCCTATCATTCTCTCCACCAAATTGGTCTGGGTAACCATCGGAAAACAAGTAAAGACAGGTAGGTTTCGATACATCTATTTTTGTGGAAGTAAATCGCTTGATGTGTCTCGGGCTTTTACCACCAATCGAGAATTTATCGCCTTTGATTACATGGAGTTCATTCTCTTGAATATAAAAAAGAGGATTTCTAGCTCCAGCGAACTCTACGGTATGATTATTTTTGTCAATAATGCACAAACTCATATCAATCCCATCTCGAATAGATGTCTTTTCCTGTTGCAAAACAGTTTGAATATCTAAATCCAAATAAGTAAGAATTTTACTGGCATCGGTAATTTTCTGAGCCAAAATAGTATGGTTCAGCGCGTCAGTTCCAAGCAAAGACATGAAAGCACCTGGCACACCATGACCTGTACAGTCCGCTGCTATGACAATTATTTTGTCTTCTATCTCCTGAAACCAATAAAAATCTCCACTAACAATATCTCTGGGTTTGTAGAATATAAAATGCTCGGAAGCATAGCGACTAATCTTGTCTGGGAAAGGCAGAATAGCGGCTTGAATACGTTGTGCATAATTGATACTATCCGTAACTTTTTTATTGGAGAGGGAAAGCGTTTCATTGGTAGTGGCAAGTTTCTCATTGGTAACATGCAACTCCTCTACTGTTTGATTCAACTCCTCGTTTGCTTCTTGAATTTGTGCAGTTCGGGCAATCACTTTTCGCTCCAAATCCTCCTGCGCCATTCTTTGCATTTCCATAATTTTTTTAGCACCTCTCTCCTGTGTCTTTTTAAGTAATCTGTACCTCTCACTCAAAGACAATCCAAGTAAAATTACTAAAAGAGCCGCACCAAATTCAGCAGCATGTGCCAAAGCATAATTGTACGGAAGCACGCCTAAGTTGACCAAAACGACTAACAATCCGCCCACTAAATAGCCAAGCCAAGCAAGTGTGAAATAGAATGCTTCCTTCTTTCCTTTCAGCCAAATGGTTGTGCCAGAAACAAGAAGTAATAAAATATCCGCCATCAGAACGTAATACAATCCTTTGCCAACGAGCATTGGATTCTCCACAAAAACAGAGGCAACTCCAAGAATTACTGAAAGTGCTATAATCAGATAAAACCCATAATGCATAACTTTGGAGTATTTCTTGGTTTCAAGAAACAATTGGGCAAATATGGAAGCTGAAATCAAAATAAGACAAGTGAAAAGAATCAGAATATAACTGTTCAACTCGTGCGACTCAGTCCAGATGTATTGAAAGCCATAACCGCTAGTGCCCAAAAAGAATAAGCCTGTAGATAATATGGTAAAAACATAAGCCAAATAAGGCTTTTCTCGTAAGCCTATAAAAATGAATAAATTATAAGCAATCATTACGGCAATCAACCCGAAGAAGATACCGTAACTGATATCATTCCTACTTCTCAATCTGTAGAACTCCAAATCTGACATAACAGAAATCGGGAGGATTTTTGCTTTTTTTGATTGAACCTTAATATAAATAGTCAGTGGGTGCGAATCATCAAACTGCAAGGGAATGGCAAAGGTAGAATGTTGGATTTTTCGAGAATGAAAAGGGCGAAGGAAACCTGTTTGGAGACTATCAACATGCCCTCCTCTGCCAATCGTATAAACATCTAATATATCCAGCACAGGGTAGTCAATCCACAGAATCCAATTTGTTTTGTAGGCAATATCCCGAAGCCTGAGTCGAAGCCAATAAGTCTTCTCATCTACTCCAAAACTAAGCACTTTTTTAGAGGACGGAATGAAGTTTTGGTCGTATCCATTAGATTTTACTTCATTCAGAGTCAATGAGTTATCCTCATCTACCAAAACAGCAATGTTGTTCTGAGAAGAATACTTATCTTGTTTGTCATCTAGCTGAATGAATGGTTGCGAAACCACCTCAAAACCACCTAGAACGAACAATAATAAATAGGTAAATAGTTGATTTATTTTCACACCCCGAAACTATGGATTATCTGCAAGTTTAGCAAAGACTTCTGCAGGCAATTGTAAAAAAAATGAGGTGGACGGCAAAGTGAATCGTAAATGCGTTTTTTTACTAACTCATGTTACACACATTTGAGTTTATTCGACAAGTCAGATGAGAATAAAATTGACAGCCATAGATTAGAAAGTTGGTTTGCCGAACCAACTTTCCAGGGCTTTTTCATTAAATTTATTTCTAGTTGAAGATAGCCTCATCGGGGCTAAACAGATTGTGTTTTGATGGAGCTGATGATTTCTTACTATTTCGTTTCTACCAAGATATTGCCCTTCTAGGGCAAAATTCAGATAAATCATTCCAATCTTTTACGAAAAAGCCCTGTATGAGTTACTAATTCATGTTACGCAAAGGTTCGTTTATATCTCTAAATCGCACATCGGCAGGTTCAAAAGAACACAGCCGAGTGCATTTCTGCGTAACATCAGTTACTAAGAAATTGAACTCTCCACTTTTCTAATCAAGAACACATGACTTTATTCTGTGGCATAAAAGCAATTCGGCAACTTTCCAATATGGAAAGTTGCCGAATTGCTAGGTTTTATAATCTCAACCGCTTTATTTCAACTGCGCAATTTTCGCTTGTACGCTTGCTATGTCATATTTGTCACTTCCCTTCAACTTGGCACTAATACTTTTGATATAAGATGCAATTGCTTTCTCAGGCATTTTGTTCTCTGCGTAATAATCGCCTTTCACTTCTAGGTTGTAAGCGTTTTCTTGAATCGACAAAGACTTATCGAGCCATTTAGAAACCTCTTCGGTGTTGATTCCTCTGGCAATACATTTTTTTGCCCAACTCGCCCGAACTTCCCAATCTTCTCCATTGGAATTCTCAATGGCAGTTCTCGCCTTATCTAACATTTTATCGCTAAAAGAAGCTGCCTTGGCTGTTATGTTGAACATAAGAAGCAAAGCGAACATAGAACCGAGGATTTTGAATGAATTTTTCATACTACTGTAATTTTTAGTTTTTAAATTAATTTACACTTGTTTAATGGTTTGTAATAATGATGCCATTAGATGTAAGTATTTAAAAATCAGTTACTTAATAATAAAATACTTATTTATGACTAAATATTGGTTGACCGAAAATGATACAGTTGACCGCAAAAATGGACAAAAAAGCTACCGTTTATCACGCATCGAACAAGCTCCCTTCCTCTGGGCGTGTCTCACGCCTAACTTCTAAAAACGCATAGTAACTGATGTTACGGAGTAATAAGTCTCTTTGCTTTTGTCGTAGTAACTTGACGACTCGGAGAGTCATGGTGCAGTATAGTTTCGTGCCACGACTCTCCGAGTCGTCAAGTATTTGCATGTTTGTGCTTTTGAGCAGCTAATATTTTACAAAAACTAATTTTGCATAACATGAGATAGTAATATGAACTGAAATATACCTCTATTCATGCTACTATACATTTTCCTGTTTACCCAGAAGAGCCTCATTCTTCGTTGCGTGTCTCACGCAACGTCCTCAAATACTTTTTGTACAGTAGTAACTCTATTCTGTTTTTTTTGGTTGGATTTTATTATTTGCCATCATCATCAAGCACGAAATTCAACGCAATAAGTAAGTTGGTTGAGCTTAGGGCATGATACAAAATAACATGTACAATTCAGATTTAATTATGTAGTTTAATTGTCTATAAAACTGATTTCTACTAATACTCTTTGGCAACTTATGAATACATTTCCATTTGTGATTATTTTCAAAAATG
>JBLIFI010000364.1:0-5299 GCA_047633715.1 Flammeovirgaceae bacterium | reverse complement strand
GAATAGAAAGCCAGTCAATTTCACAGCTCAGGAAACGGAAAAGTGTAGACAGGCTGTGCTTGCTATAACGGCTCAAACTACGAGTAGTGACCTGAAAGCGAACACAAAAAAAACTGTCGATTAAACAGTATAGAATGCCTATATTTGAACTTGTCAAAGTAGTTTCTAATAAAACTTAAAATGAACTGATGGTAGGAAGCATAAAAGTAGATATTTTCGTCTGGTAACTTAAATATACAACCTTTTCTGTTTCCTTATTTTTTTTAGCATGAAATGACACTCATGTTGATTTTGATACAAATAAAATGAATTATAGAGCCTATAATGAAAAAGGATAAGATAATTGAGACTATTAGTGAAGGCAGTAAATACCTATTAAGCATTATCCACTCGTAAAGTTGAGGAGACCAACTTTTGAGGATTATATTTACAAAACTAGCTCCAATAGCAAATGTAGTTAGTGTATGTACTACCAATACCTGCCACTTAGTGGATACAGGAACTACATAGCTGGGCGAGTTCAGATACACACGCCTCCCAATATTTGCCAGATAGTATATGCCACCTAGAATACTTATCACTAAAATAACACCTAACTTTATCATTATATAAGTTATATTTAATTGTTCATAACACCCGAATATACAATATTAGTTTATTCGTTTTTTTACAAAAAAAATTTATCCAATTTCACCTTTTTCGTAAAAGTCCCTAAAGTTGACTAATTGGTCTAGAGCAATAGTCTTACAAATCAACCAAGTCCCCTACCTCTTCTGAAACCAAACTACCAAAACCACGGGAATCATGCCAATCAGCACAATCAATAAAGAAGCGGAAGAGGCTTCTCGAATCAATTCATCAGAAGCCATTTCGTAGGCTTTGGTAGAAAGTGTATCGAAATTGAATGGGCGGAGAATGAGTGTTAAAGGTAATTCTTTCATCACTTCCACAAAAACCATGAGTCCTGCGCTGAAAAGTGTGGGTTTCAGAATTGGGAGATTTACTCGGAAAAGCGTGCGCCAAGTTCCTGCTCCTAAAGTTCGGGAAGCTTCATCTAGGTTTCCTGCTACTTTCTCGAAACTGGCTTCGATGGAGTTGAAGGAAACTGCCAAAAAGCGGATGGTGTAGGCAAAAACCAACGCCATAATTGTTCCTGTAAGAATCAGTCCAATTTTCTGGTTGGAGATAGTTGCCCACCAATTTATCAGTTGCTTGTCGAGCTGAGTGAAAGAAGCGAGAATTCCTACGGCAATGATTGCCCCAGGAATGGCATAACCCAAAACGGCAATTTTCGATAATTTCTGCATCCAAGCAGATTTGCTAATTCGCACAGAATAGACCAAAATAATAGAAACGAAAATTGCCACGAAAGCAGTTACAATTCCCAAAGTCAGGCTGTTCCAAATCCAACTAAGAAAGCGAGCATCAACAACCTTTTCGGCTGTCTCCACACACCAAAAAAGTATTTGAGTAATGGGAATGAGAAATCCGATTGATAATGGAATAAGGCAAACCAGAGATGCCACAACTGCCCAGAAACCCTTCAATTTCTCCCTCCGAATAGGTTTTTGAGATTTTGAACTCTCCGCAAAACTGATTTTCCCTCTTTGCCATCTTTCCAGCAGAATCAAAATCAGCACGAAAACTAACAGGCAGGCCGACAAACGAATTGCCGAACTGGTGTCTCCCATGGAAAGCCAAGCTTTGAAAATACCTGTGGTAAAGGTGGAAATTCCATAATATTTCACCGTACCATATTCGTTCAGCACATCCATCATAATAAGGAACAGCGCACCAAAAATAGCTGGCCGAGCCAAGGGCAAAGCGACTCGGAAAAAGGTAGTGAAATTGGATTTCCCC
The DNA here is from genome assembly GCA_047633715.1 of Flammeovirgaceae bacterium. Lineage (GTDB taxonomy): Bacteria > Bacteroidota > Bacteroidia > Cytophagales > Flammeovirgaceae > JBLIFI01. The sequence goes on along the minus strand of JBLIFI010000364.1, from coordinate 3,439 downwards.
AACAACTTCGAAGCTTCAATCAGCGTTTGCGATTGTGAGCCGAACGAAGTCCGAGCCATCATATAAACATAGGGAAAAAGTACGGAACTCATCACGAGAATCGCTCCGCCTTTGGTCATTATATCGAACGGAATGGCGGAGTCGAAAATGGCTTGGTAGGCTTTCTGAAAAGTGCCTGTGTAGCTAAACATATCGGCATAAACGAAGGCAATGATGTAAGTGGGAATTGCCAAAGGCATCATTAAAGCCCACTCGAACTGCTTTCTAAGTGGAAAATCGGTTGTGCTGACAAACCAAGCGGTGGGAATTCCGAAAAGAGCGGTCAAAGCGCCAACTCCCAAAGTGAGAATCATCGAGTTAATTGTGTAGCCCAAAAGTAGGTTTTCGGAAATGTGTTTCCAACTGTCAGAACTTGGCTCAAACAGATGCCAGATAATGTAGCCAATTGGAAAAACCAAGAGCCCAAAAATCACAAAAAAACCAACTGTCCAGCCATTGAAAAGGCGGTTGAGTTGGTTCGATTTTAAGAAGTTGGATTTCAAGAGAACAGTTTGCGTTGGTCAGATTGGAAAAGTTGCAAACTTACTGCAAGGGGAAAGAAGAAAGAAGAATTAAGAATGAAAAATTGAAAAAGGCTTTAACTCTAAATGAAATAAAAAGGTGCGAGAAAGGAATCTCGCACTACATTCACACATAATCAATAAATCATCGCATCATCAAATCAACTAATCATCTTAGCAATTCAACAAATTCGTCTTGCAAACTCTTGGTTCTGTCTTTGGCGTACCATTTCTGCATTTCGATTGAGAAATCGGCATAAGTTCTGCCATTGGGGTTAGTTTTGAAATCCATAAAAAGTTCCTGCGCATTTTGTGGGCGAGGCCCCCAAGTGAATAACTCTTCTTGAGTTTCCAAATTGAAAGCGATGAGTTTGGGAATAGAGCGCCCGCCATTGGTGAGGTAAGCATCCATGATTTCCAAATTCTCATCTCTTAAAATGAGTTTCACTTCAATATTCTCATTCAATTCTGCCATTTTCTGGATGACAGGAATATTCTGAGCTGCATCGCCACACCAAGCTTCTGTGAGAATGAGCCAGGTCTGCTTTTCGGAAATATTGCTGATATTTTCAATTAGGGCTTCATCAAGCTTTGTAGTTCTATCCAAACGGCTCATGCGTTGCACATTCAGGTTGGAATAGTGTAAATATTCTTCGCTATGATTCTCACCAGTTGTTTTGCTTTCGGCAAGTGAACTATCAATCAGGGCTCTGTATTCTGAGTAGGAATATGCTTTTGACAATACTTCTTGAATAGTTTCTGAAACGATTGGAGGAGCGATATTTTCTGACATGGGAATTTAAGTTTATCTGTTTTCAAAAAATTGATGGTTCGGCAGTCCGATGGTTCGGCAAGCCGATTCGAGTATTTAAACCCAAATCCATCTTGGAAAGTTCATTGTATAAACAATTGACAAAACCAACCATCGGGAAGGTTGAAAATAACCATTCCCGAGGTTTAAATAATCAGTTTTTCAAAGAGCTACAATAGTTACAGTTTCCCAATCGTCTCTTTCAATAATTCATAAAATCTAAAAACATCTTCAAAGCTATTATAGAGTGGAACTGGGGCAATTCTGATGACATCAGGTTCTCGCCAATCGGCAATCACTCCTTTTTTGGAGATTTTATTATAAACCTTCTTTCCATGTTTACTGAAAACCAAAGAGAGTTGGCAACCTCGGCTTTCGGGAGTGATGATTTTTATTTTCAGTTTGTCCTGTTCGTTATTCAGTTCTCCAACCAAAAACTCCAAATAGCCAGTTAGTTTTTTGCTTTTCGCCAGCAAATTTTCCATTCCCGCTTCCTCAAATATCTCTAACGAAGCCTTATGGACTGCCATCGGTAAAATTTGTGCATTGCTCAATTGCCAACCATCCGCTCCAACCATTGGCTTGAACTTTTTATCCATCAAGAATCGCTCTTCCTCATTGTGTCCCCACCAACCTGCAAAGCGTGGGAGTTTTTTGTTTTTGGAGTGAGTTTCATGCACAAAAACCCCTGAAGAACCTCCTGGCCCAGAATTGAGGTATTTGTAAGTACACCAAACTGCAAAATCCACTTTCCATTTGTGGAGTTCCAATTTTACATTTCCTACCGCATGCGCCAAATCGAACCCGCAGAAAGCTCCAACCGAATGCGCTTTTTTGGTAATCTTCTCCAACTCAAAAAACTGCCCTGTGTAGTAATTCACTCCACCCAACATTACCAAAGCCAATTCATCCCCTTCTTCCTCAATTTTGGCTAAAATATCTTCGGTTCTCAACGCCATTTCCCCTTTTCTCGGATAGAGCTGAATGACTGCCTTTTCCGCCTCGAAACCATGAAATTCTGCCTGAGAAGCCATCGCATAATGGTCGGAAGGAAACGCATCGGCTTCCATGATGATTTTAAAACGCTTTTTGGTAGGCTGGTAAAAGGAAACCATCATCAGGTGTAAATTTACCGTGAGGGAGTTCATAATTACCGTTTCCACAGGTTTTGCGCCTATGATTTCTGCTGAGGCTTCTTTTAGGAATTTATGATAATACAACCAAGGATTCTTCCCTCGAAAATGTCCTTCTACTCCAAATTTTGCCCAATCTTTCAGCTCTCTGCCAATGGCATTTTTAGCTGACTTAGGTTGCAGACCCAATGAATTTCCACACAAATAAACAGCTTCTTGCCCTTCGTGTTTGGGAATGTGGAATCGCTTTCGGAAATGACTCAATTCATCTTTTGAATCGAGTTTTTGGGCGTGTTTCAGCGTGGGTTTGAATGACATGGGTTTCGAGTTTATTGAGTTCAGAGCAAATTTAACTTTTTAGAAACAGTTGGCAAAAAAGCTAGAATGTTTTGCTGGTCGGATGGTACAAAAATATTTGCTCAAAAACGTAAATAGTCTAGTTTAAATATAGCCCATTTTTTGTTTTTAATAATTTCATTCTGGAGAGAGGCATAAAACAATAAATAGCACAACGTGCTTATCTCTTGGAAATACCTATTTTCTTTGCCAATTCATTATCCATTATATCTAAACCATGAAAAACCTCAAACTCCTTTTATTGCTCTTATTTGTTGGATTTGGTTGCTCGGAAGAAATAGCAGACACGCCCCAAATCAATTCCCCAATTACTAAAGAACTGACCATTTTTTTTATAAACGACCAACATGGAGAGTTAGATAATTTCGCTAAAATAAAAGAGATTGTAGATAAGGAAAGGCAAACTACAAATGTATTGGTGGCATGTAGTGGAGATATTTTTTCGGGCAATCCTGTGGTAGATTATTACCCTGAAAAAGGTTTCCCAATTATTGATGTGATGAATGAAGTAGGCTTTGACATTTCTGTGATTGGAAATCATGAGTTTGATTATGGGCAGGAGATTCTGAAAAAACGAA
>JBLIFI010000363.1:0-5314 GCA_047633715.1 Flammeovirgaceae bacterium | reverse complement strand
ACATATAAATAGCTGATAATCAGAATGCTTTAAATACATCAAAAGTGCATTTACCATTCATTCGTTTATATGCCTTTTTACTAAAATCACCAAGCAACAATTTAGTTTAGCACAGCAATGTGTAACAATCAGACAAATTCATTGATTCAGAGCCTTTTTATAAAGAGGACTTTTGCGTGAGACACGCAAAAAAGGAAGTGTTTTCTTTGGTGCGTGTCTCACGCACCATCGCTAAAACTATTGAAATTAGCGATGCTCTGGATTTGAATTTCTGACTTATTATTTTCCTATTTCACCACTTTACTATCTGACTAAATGCACCCCGATTTATTTTCCTTCCCAGTTCCGAGTTTTCTTCAAGGCTTTTTACCAAGTCAAATCACAGTTCATACCTATGGGTTTATGATTGCCCTGGGCGCATTACTCGCTTTTTGGTTTCTGCATTCCCGCATGAAAAAGCGGTTTGGAGTGAGTTTAGAAGAAGCTCAGAACTTATTCATTCTCTTAGTTTTGGGCGGATTTGTAGGCGGAAAGCTCCTTTTCTACTTCGAGAATCCGAGTTATTATTTCGGAACGCCAAGTAATATGATGAAGAATTTGGGAGGTGGATTTGTGTTCTATGGTTCACTAATTTTCTGCATTCCCATCGTGATTTGGTTCATTAAGAGGCATAAAATTCCTGCAATGCAAATGTTAGATTTGGTGGCAATCACGACTTGTATTGTCCATATTTTTGGTAGAATGGGTTGCTTTGGAGCAGGTTGTTGCCACGGTTTAGTAACGGAAGGTTTTTTCTCGGTGATTTTTACTGACCCAAGTTGTTTGGCAAAACCGCTGAATACGCCACTTCACCCCACGCAATTATACAGCATTGCGCTTATTTCAAGCATTCTAATTATTCTACTGATTGTAAAGAAGTTCCAGAAATTTGATGGGCAACTTTTCTTGGTTTATATGCTACTTTATGCCATTGGGCGCTCAATTATCGAGGAATTTCGTGGAGATTTTAAGCGAGGTTATGTGTTTGATGGTTTCTTATCTCACTCACAACTTATTTCCATTATTTTGGTAGTTGTGGTTGGAGTTTTTTATGCTTGGCTTTGGAAGAAGAAACAGAAGAACTGAGATTTTGGAAGAAACTTCTTGAAAAAAGAGGAAGGAGAAAGGACGAAAGACTAAAACGAAGCTTTCAAATTGGAGAAATCCTTTCTCTTTATTTTTTTTCTCAAATTTCCGACCAAAATAGAATTACAACCTTTAGTCAGACTCTGCAATCTCTCGAATCAGCGACTCAAACATCTGAATCCCGATTGGCGCAATTTCATCGGGGAAATCATAATCAGGATTATGGAGTTCAGGATGATTTTCCCCAGCTCCCAACCCGAACATTGCGCCTTTAAATTTAGTAGTGAACAAGCCAAAATCTTCCCCAAACTTGAACGGAGCGGAGAGTTCCTGAACTTTAAATTGATGTTCTTTGGCAACTTTCCTCAACCAACTCATCGCTTCAGAATTATTCTGATTGGCATAAAATTCTTCCAACCATTCCGAACGGAATTTCAAATTATACGTTGAGCAAATAGTTTCCAATAGCTTTTCCAGCTCTTCCACCAAAACTTCCATTTGCATATTTTGCCAAGTTCTGATGGTAAAATGAATTTCTGCTTCCCCTGCTGATATTCCGTAAGCCAACTCGCCCATGTTAATATGAATTGGCGTAATTAGTTGAAAATCTGTATTCTCAGGGTTTGGCTGAATCAGTTTTTGCGTTTCCTGAATCAGTTCTGAAATTGCCAAAGCAGGATTTACGCCATGTTCAGGGCTTGCGGCATGGGCAGTTTTCCCCTTTAACTTAATTGCCCAACTTTTTACAGAAGCAGTAAAAACATCATCTTTCAGCAAAATAGCTCCAGCAGGCATTTTCGGGATATTGTGGAGTGCAAAAACGAAATCTGGTTTAGGTAAGTTCTGAAAGCTTTCATCTTCCAAAATTCTTTTCGCTCCCTTTCCAGTTTCTTCCGCAGGTTGGAAAAGCAGAATTGCTTTCCCAAACTCCAATTTTTGCCTACTCAATTTATCTGCCACGCCACAAAGCATGCTCATGTGTCCATCATGTCCACATTTGTGGGAAATTCCTTCAGTTTGCGACTTATGCGCAAAATCATTTATTTCCTGAATGGGCAAAGCATCTAATTCCGTCCGAATCAAAACCGTTTTTCCAGTATTTCCACTCTCAAAAATTACTGCAAATCCTGCATCAGCTAAATCCACAAAACGGGTTGGCGAAAATTGGACAAGGTATTTCTTCAAATATTCACTTGTCTGCCATTCCTCCCCCGAAACTTCTGGATGCTGATGAAGGTGTTTTCTTAATTCTGAAAAGTTGAACATAGGGGAATGGAGGAATTGGTGATTTGGCGAATTAGTGAAATGGAGAATTTAAAGAAAATTAAATGAGAGGTCTGAATATCAGTAATTTATCTAATCTCCAAACACCCATTCAGCAGTTCCCGCTTTAGAATTAAATCAGGCTTAATTTTTATATTTCTAGGATTTTGCTCTCTAATTTTGACGTTCTAGCGTGATTGGGACACGGATTTCTACGAAATACACGGACTTCGTACACGGATTGACACAGAAAACATAAAAAAAATTTTTTCATACTGAAAATCTAAAGCGGGAACTGCTGACACCCATTGTCTTTTTCTTATACTCTAACATCTAATTTCTTATATCTAAAATCTTTACTATTTTACATATCTCATTTCCAAATATTTGTTTGTAAAACCTAATCGTTCGTACAATCTTTTTGCAGGGTTTTCTGGCTCAACATGTAAGGCAATGTCTCCATCAGCCGTTTCAATAGCCGTTTCCATCAATTTTTTGCCAACGCCCTTGCCTCTTGCTTCGTGGTGTACGGCAATGTAAACCAAAATATTTTCGGGAATATAATCTCTCATTCCTGTCTCATTCACAATCACTGCCCCAAGCATTTTTCCCTCTTCCGAAGCTGTCAGCACGAAACCACCTTTCCCAGGCTCACTACTCAAAGAGTAATCCATTGCTTTCAAAATATCGGGCTTGTCGTCCCCGTATTCTTCCAAGTGAGTAAATAGGAAATTGGCAATTGCCTCTCTGTCGGCTTTAGTTTCTGACTTGGGCGTATAAATCTGAATATCAATCATTTAGCAATGTATTTTAATTTTATATCTGAATAATTTATGCTTCAATATTCTATTTTTGAAGCATCGTAAAGGTATATAACTTGCCTGCCAATGCAAAAAATGGGAGCTTGTGCTATTTTGTTGCAAAGTACAAAATACCTCATACTACTGTACAAAAAACAAAAGAAGACTCTCGGAAATGATGTTGATGGCAACCCCCGCATAAGATCTTTCCGATAGTCAAACGAATTGAGCTTATTCTACTAAAGCAAAAATGTATAGTAATATAAAAATGTCTTTTGTTGGATTTTATGAATCGCCAATTGATGAGAGGAAAGTAAGTTTTCCGAAACCTCCAATCTGTTTTCTTCGATTCAATTCCGCCAATTTTGAGGGGCTTATCTCTAAGTCGAACCCTTTTTGCTATGAGTCCAACCACTCGCAGGGTTGAATATGGTTTTTAAATATAGGGAGTTTTTGAAAGGCAATCGAGATTTTACCTCCAACCAAAGTTTTTGGAAATCAACCACTCCGAGGGTTTTACTTCTTCGTATTACCAAGTCTGTTTCGATTTAATTCCCCCAAAATCAAATGCGGTTTTAGCTTCAATTCAAGCATTTTTCCATCAAGACTGATGATTACACAAAAAGCAGTTTTGTGAATTTTTCTTGAAAGCATATTGCCAATTTGAATTTTAATCAAGTAATTCTCACATTTAGGAACGGAAATTAAATAAGATGCTACTTTCTCTTGTTTCTTTTTGGGCTATTCTTCGTTAAAAAAAGTTTGCCGTAGCGGTGCTATGCCAAACTTTTTTGCCTAAACTAGCCTCAAAAATAAACTGCGACAAAACACGTATTTATTTATTCCCCGTTCCTTACTTATTCTCGCATTAAAACATTCTCTACTATGTATGATAACAAAAAATTCCGACCAGTTTCCAATACAGAAAATAGCGAAACTTCCGAAGAAACCATTTTTCATTACAATCAAGTTGGCAATATTCTCACTTCAAACTACTCAGGTGGTGAAATTGTCAAAGGCCATTTGATTGGATTGGTTAGCGAAAGTGGGGAAATTGATATGCGCTATCATCAAGTAAACAAAAAAGGAGAGTTGATGACAGGAATGTGTAAATCCAAACCCGAAATTTTAGCAAATGGCAAAATCCGCCTACACGAAACTTGGCAATGGACTTCGGGAGATAAATCTACTGGGAAATCAATCATTGAGGAATTATGAGTGATTCAAAAGAATTGTAAAATCATATTTATGCTCAATCATTATCTCTCTAATACTGTAAGTTATGAACTTAGAACAGGAAATTATTTTGGAGAATGAGCAGGTGAAACTCACTCCACTAGACTCAAAAAATTATGAGAATTTGTTGCCAATTGCACTCAAATATCCAAAACTGATTCAATTTTCTCCATCGCCTTTCGGGAACGAAATCAACCTGAAAGCTTATATTGAGAATGCGTTGGAGGCTCGGTTTGGAGAGCAAATTCGCTATCCTTTCGTTGTTTTTGACAAGAAGAAAAATAGAATTGTAGGAAGTAGCAGTTTTGGCAATATCTCCAACAAAAACCTGCGCCTAGAAATTGGCTGGACTTGGTTAGACAAACAGGTTCAGGGAACAGGACTGAATAAAAACATCAAGTTTTTAATGTTGGAATATACTTTTAATGAGTTGCAATTTGAGCGAGTACAATTCAATATTGATAGCAGAAACGGGCAATCTCGCAGAGCGATAGAGAAAATCGGTGCGCAATTGGAAGGTTTGCTCCGAAGCCATACGGTCATGCCTGATGGGTTTCGGAGAACCACGGCTTGTTATAGTATTTTGAAAAGTGAGTGGGACGGATTGAGAAAGACGGTATTTGCTGATTTCTCTAAATAAAATGTTTTGAGTTTTCCGAATCGGCAAGATTGAAATAAGTAGATTGAAATGAAATTCAATCTACTTATTTCAATCTCACTCAGAATCATGAAAATAACTATTTTGGCTTTTTGCTTCTTATACTTTTTTGGCTCTATCGTTAATTTGGTAAAAGCGTTGTATTATTCCAAGAAATTTATTTTATGTAAAGTTGCCACAAAAGGTTAATACTAAGTGTGTTTTTTGTAGGTTCTTCTTCCAAGAAGAACAA
>JBLIFI010000362.1:0-5320 GCA_047633715.1 Flammeovirgaceae bacterium | reverse complement strand
GCTTCGGCTTCGTAATTAAGAATTAATCGGTGGTTGAGAATATCGTAAGCCACTTCTTTAATGTCTTCTGGAAGCACATAATCTCTGCCATCGAAAAAGGCAATTGCCTTGGCGGCTCTGTGCAAGTTAATACTCGCACGTGGGGAAACGCCAAACTGAATGTATTGCGCTTCCTCTCTCAAACCATATTCGTCAGGTCTTCGGGTGGCGAAAATCAGCTCAATAATGTATTTCTCTAAAGATTCGGAAATGGTAACTGCATTGATGGAATCTCTGATGGCGAAAATGTCCTTCTTGGTCAGCACTTGGCTTACAGTTGGGCTGAAAGACATGTTGGACATTCTTCGCATAATTTCCAATTCGGAAGCTTTGTCTGGGTAATCCACAAATATTTTCAGCATGAATCTGTCAACTTGCGCCTCAGGAAGTGGGTAAGTTCCTTCTTGCTCTACTGGGTTTTGCGTGGCGAGAACCAAAAATGGCTTGTCGAGCTTGAAAGTGGTTTCCCCGATAGTTACTTGCTTCTCTTGCATGGCTTCCAACAGCGCAGATTGCACTTTGGCTGGCGCTCTATTTATCTCATCGGCAAGTACCAAGTTAGAGAAAATTGGGCCTTTTTTTACTTCAAACTTTCCCTCTTTCTGATTGTAAATCATTGTACCAATCAAATCGGCTGGCAAAAGATCTGGAGTAAATTGGATTCTTTGGAAATCGGATTGCAAAACATCTGCAAGTGTGTTAATGGTAAGCGTTTTCGCCAAACCAGGAACGCCTTCCATCAGCACGTGCCCGTTTGTGAATAAACCAATCAACAATCGGTTTACCATGTAGCTTTGCCCCACCACAATTTTCCCCACTTCCGACTCCACCTGCTTAATTTTAGTATGAAGTTCAGATACGAAATCTGGATTTGTTGTAGTTTCTTCTGCTTGTGAGCTATTTCCTTCTATATTATTTTCCATAATTTAAAGTAGTCCAAAGTATTAAGTCTTTAGTACAAAGTCTTAAATAAATGCTTAAATCGTATTTTTGAGAAAGGAAAGTATTTCCTAGTAAATATATAACCACAAAAATACATGCTCACTTAGTTTTTTTTGCTTTACAGCTTCTCATTGCGAGTTAAAAACTATTAAAAGCACCATTACTTGACTGTATGCAATCAAAACCAATTCATATTGGTGCTGAATTGTGCAATTTTGCATGAGAAACCTACTCTACCCGACCGTTTTGCTAATCGAGGTTTGGAATAGCATCGGCTACCGACTTGCCAACATTGATTCAAGGCTCGAAGGCGATAGCACCCGCTACGGGTTCCATAAGAAGCCTTGAATAGAAAAAGCCAAATACTTGATAATCAATAATTTGCATAAACGGTCGGGTAGAGTAAAAGTTAACACCACAACTAGCCGTTCGCATTCAATTTTGGGGAAAGGAAACCGAAATTGAGTTTGGGATTTGAGAGAATTGAACTTGGAGTAAAAAGCGTTCAAAGTAATAAGCCACTCCCCAAAATTGGCAGCCTCTAACCAAGTAATTTAACTCTCAGGGTCTTGTGACGAGTTCTCGGAAAGGCTGGTTTCTTCTCATCAATGAACAATTTACGAAATCCAACAAAAAAAATATCTTGTATAGCATCAGTAATAACTTGTTTATGAGCCAAAAAATATAGCTTGCGTAACATCGGTTATCACTAAGGAACGGAAATTAAATAAGATGCTACTTTCTCTTGTTTCTTTTTGGGCTATTCTTCGTTAAAAAAATTTGCCGTAGCGGTGCTATGCCAAATTTTTTTGCCTAAACTAGCCTCAAAAATAAACTGCGACAAAACACGCATTTATTTATTCCCCGTTCCTAAAAGTCGGCTTGCGTTTGTTATTATAAATACTAGACTTTATCACAATTGGTTTTTCTTGTATCTGTTGTCATTCCTACGCCTGTGCGAGAAGGGAATCTCGCACTACTAAATCGATCGTAATTCGTATATCTGCTTACTCAATACTCTCTACCATTTACTACAATTTAGATTTTATGAAAAAGGTCGCAATAATTTTCGGAGTAATACTGGGGCTTTTGGTAGTCTCCGCTTGGGCAATTCCCACATTTTTTAAAGATGACATTCTGGCTGCGGTTCAAACCAAGCTCAATGAACAGCTCGATGCTACCGTATCGCTAAATCCAGACAAATTTTCTCTTTCGCTGTTCAGCAATTTCCCTAGTCTGACTATTCAGGTGGGCGATTTGGCAATTGTGGGAAAAGGCGATTTTGAGGGAGATACTTTAATTGCAGCCGAGCAATTGAACGTAGAGGCAAATTTGAAAAGCGTTTTGTTTGGAGATAATATTGAAGTAGGCGGAATTAAAGTAACAAAGCCAACAATGCTTGTGAAGGTTTTACCGAACGGAAAAGCTAATTACGATATATACATTGCTGATTCCACAGCAGAAGTTTCTAGTGTGGACACGGCTTCTTCCGATTTTGCACTTTCCATAAATCATTGGGAAATAGAAGATGGCAACATCGTTTATGAAGACCAAACTTTGCCAATGAGCATGAAATTGGTGCAATTAAACCACACAGGTTCTGGAAATATAAGCTCCACCCAATATGATTTGGAAACGAAGACCACGATAGAACAAACATCTGTGATTTTCGATAACGTAGGTTATTTGAACAAGACTAAAATTGATGCCGATTTGATTTTGGGAATTGACATGGCAGAAAGCAAATACACTTTTAAAGAAGGAAGTGTGAAACTGAATGATTTTGTGTTAAAAACAGATGGTTTTGTTCAGTTGTTTGGAGACAGCCTTCAGAATACTAGAATGGATTTGACATTTTCCAGCGAGGAAAGTTCTTTCAAAAGCTTGTTATCACTCATTCCAGCCATGTTTTTGAAAGATTTTGAAGAATTGGAAGCAAGAGGCGAGCTGAAATTCAACGGAATGGCGAAAGGCGAATTGACTGCCACGCAAATGCCAGGTTTTGCAGTAGATATGACTGTGAAAGATGGTTATTTCAAATATCCTGACTTGCCAAGTGCCGTGAAAGATGTGCAAGTAAACATGAGTGTTGACGCAAAAGATGGCGACATGAATAACTTGGCAATTGATATTCCCAACTTCTCGCTCAACTTGGGCAACAACCCAATCAGCGGAAAAGTGAGCTTGAAAGGCTTGGAGGAAATGATGGTAAATGCTGATGTGAAAGGAAAAGTCAACTTGGCAGAAATGCTGGAAGTTTTCCCTGTCGATAGCTTGGAAATGAAAGGCGTTTTCTCTTTGGATTTAAAAGCGAATGGTTTGTACAGCGAAGCCAAAAACTCCATCCCGAAAATTGATGCAAACATGAAGTTGGAGGAAGGCTATGTCAAGTCATTGTCTTATCCATATCCTGTGGAAAACTTGCACGTGGTGGCGAATGCCAAAAACGAAACGGGAAATATGTCAGATTTCAAATTTACTATTTCCGATGCGAGTTTGCTCATGCACAACGAGCCACTTTCCGCCAAAGGAACGCTTTACGATTTGGATAATCCGACTTATGATTTCAATATGAAAGGGAAGTTTGATTTGGCTGCAGTATCGAAAATTGTGGATTTAGGAGATATGAGTTTGGTAGGGAAAATTGATGCTGAAATCCATACGAAAGGAGATATGAAGGCAATCGAAGCGGAGCAATATGACAAATTGCCCACAAGCGGAAGTATTTCTGTCTCCAACATTGCCTACAAAAGCACAGATTTACCACAAGGTTTGACCATCAAAAATGCCCGAATGACATTCACTCCACAAGAAATAAAAATTCAAAATTATGTGGGAACAGTTGGCACAAGCGATGTGGAAGTGAAAGGGAGTTTGACCAACTATTTGGCTTACATCATGAAAGCTTCCGAGCCTTTGCGTGGCACAATGACTGTCAACTCACAGAAATTCAATGTGAATGAGTGGATGGTGGACGAATCGGGAAATCCGACTGCTGATGCGCCTAGCACAACTGGGGAAGACACGGAAGAATATGGAGTAATTGCCGTTCCGAAAGACATTGATTTCAATATGAATGCGAATGCCACCACGGTTGTTTATGAGAATTTCACGCTGAAAAACTTGAAGGGAAATGTGAGAATCAAAGATGGAATTGTGGATTTAACTAGTGTGAATTTCGGAATGTTGGGCGGGAATATCACAGCAAATGGCTCTTATGACCCAACCGATTTGCAGAAACCTAAATTCGATATGGGCTTAGATATTCAATCCATGAAAATTCAGGAGGCGTATAAAAATATTGTGTCTATCAAAGCACTTGCGCCAATTGCCAAGAACCTAGAAGGTATTTTTGGGACAAAAATGAGATTATCTGGAGTGTTAGGTCAGGATTTCATGCCAATTCTCAGCACATTGAGTGGAGGAGGAGATGTTAGTGTGCAAGATGCCACCATGAATGGCGTGCCACTTTTTAGCAAAATTGCCCAATTCACGGGAGTGAGTAATCTTGGAGAATCCAAACAACTGAAAGATATTATTATCAACACAACCATTAAAGATGGAAAAATAAATATTAAGCCTTTTGACCTCAAAATCTCCGATTACCAAGCCACAGTTGGTGGCGATGCAGGTTTGGATGGCTCAATGGATTATGTCATGAAAATTGATTTGCCACTCGACAAACTGAATATGAGCTGGGCGAAACAATATCAAGCATTGACTGGCGAGCAAACGATTCCCCTAAATCTGAATATTGGCGGGCTTTATAACAGTCCTTCGGTTGGATTGGACAAGTCGCAAGGCGAAGAGGTGAAAACGGTCATTGCCACCAAATTGAAAGAGAAAGGAAAAGATGCCTTGAAAGACAAGCTCGGAGGCTTGCTAAATAGAGGAACTTCGGATTCTACAAAAACCAAAAGTGATTCTACCAAAACGGTAAATCCATTAGATAAGTTGAAAGATAAGTTTCCATTTAAGAAGAAAAACTAGCCCTTCTTGAATTGATTTTGAAGCCTTCCTGAACTTCGTGTTTAGGAAGGCTTTTTTGATTTGTGATGTGGATTCCTTCAATCGGAGAGCTTTACTAATTCGCTTGACTCACTCTTTTGGCTCTTATCTTCTCTATATTATTAGTTACCAATTTGATAATGAAATAGGAAAATACGAAAGAAAGCAATACCGTAATCTCAGATAAAGCATCTCCATCTAAGAAACCAAACATGGAAATAATCTTACCAGCGAACTTGATAAAAATAAAGTGACTCAAATAAACAAGATAAGAATATTCTCCAATCGCCCTATCCCATTTACTTGATTTGGTAAGATGGAAAATAAAAGG
>JBLIFI010000361.1:0-5327 GCA_047633715.1 Flammeovirgaceae bacterium | reverse complement strand
GAGTTCTCGAAAAACTCAACATTACCAACAAAGCCAGACCAACAATAAATCACTCGACCATGCAGAAACTCAGTCAAATACAATCATTACAGCAGAAACTGTCTCCACAACAAATACAGTTTATTAAACTTTTGCAGGTGCCAACCATGGAATTGGCGGCAAGAGTACAGGAAGAATTGGAGGTAAATCCGCTTTTGGAGTTAGCAGAAGGAAAGGAAGAAGAGCGTTCTGAAGCCGAGAAGGAAGCTACCAGAGATGATGCAAAAGATGACTATGAAGGAGACGATTATGATGATTACGACAAATCTGCGGATGAAGTCAATCTCGATGATTATGTGAGTAAAGATGATATTGCTGGTTATAAAATGTATGGCGATGGGCCAAATCCTGACGATGATGACAGAGATTTACCGATTCCTACCATGAGTTCGCTGATGGATTCACTTCAATCGCAATTGGGCTATTTGAAGCTGAATGGAAAGCAGGAAGAGATTGGTAATCAGTTGATTGGAAGTATTGATACCGATGGTTATATCCGCAGGGAATTGGAAGCGATTGTAAATGACTTGGCATTTTTGCAGAATATAGAGTCAGATTTGGATGAGGTGGAAAGTGTGTTGAAACTCATTCAGCGTTTTGAACCGCCAGGGATTGGTGCTAGAGATTTGCAGGAATGTTTGTATATCCAACTCAAGAGGAAGGAAAAGAAAAGCGATACGGTGGACCATGCCATTAAAGTGGTCATGCTTTGTTTTGAGGAGTTTACTAAAAAACATTATAAGAAGATTCAGAAAAAGGTGGGAATCAACGAAGACCAACTTCGTGATGCCATCAATATGATAATTCGATTGAACCCTAAACCAGGTGGGTTTGTAAGTTCATTTGCTCGGAATGTGCAATATCTCACACCTGATTTCATTTTGAAGGAAACAGATGGGAAGTTGAGCGTAACCTTGAACTCCAAGAATGCACCCGAACTCCGAATCAGCAGAGGCTACGCTGATATTATAGATACTTATACCAAAAGTAAAACCAAAGACAAGAAAACGAAGCAAGAAGCCACTTTCGTAAAGCAA
Organism: Flammeovirgaceae bacterium; assembly: GCA_047633715.1. Lineage (GTDB taxonomy): Bacteria > Bacteroidota > Bacteroidia > Cytophagales > Flammeovirgaceae > JBLIFI01. Next base: position 4,251 of record JBLIFI010000361.1, on the reverse strand, counting down.
AAATTGGATGCGGCCAAATGGTTTATTGATGCCATCAGGCAAAGGCAAGATACGCTTTTACGAACTATGCGCTCAATCGTGAATTACCAATTCGATTTTTTCATGTCTGGAGACGAGAGCAAACTCCGACCAATGATTTTGAAAGATATTGCCGAGGAAATTGGGATGGATATTTCCACAGTTTCCCGTGTGGCAAATAGCAAAGCGGTGCAAACTGATTTTGGATTATTTCCCCTCAAATTCTTCTTCTCCGAAAGTATTTCCACCGATAGTGGCGAAGATGTGAGTAGCAAAGAAGTGAAATATTACCTCAAGCAAATTATTGAGCAGGAAGACAAACGCAAACCGCTTTCCGATGATAAATTGGAGACGATGCTGAATGACAAAGGCTATAATATTGCCCGAAGAACAGTCGCAAAATACCGTGAGCAATTACAAATTCCCGTAGCTAGATTGAGGAAAGAGTTGTAATTAGTATCAAGTAGTGAGTATCAAGGCAATATAGATTCCGTTATTTAAAAATAGCGCAGATAAAAAAGGTCTAGTTCTCAATTAAGGATTAGACCTTTTTTGTCTGCGCTAAAACGCAATGCACTATAAATATCCTCTTTAGTAAGCTCTTCAAAGTCCTCCAGAATATCTTCTATGGTCATTCCAAAAGCCAACCAATTCAAAATATCACTTACTGTAATTCGCATTCCTCGAATGCAGGGTTGCCCACTTCGTTTTCCCGCTTCAATTGTAATAATATCTTTGTAATCCATTCTGTTGATGTATCAATTTGAAAAATCTGTTTCTCAAATTTACAGAAATTTCATCAAAACTTGAGTCGGTTGCTGGTTTTTGAATTTCTGCAAATCATAGTTCTACTCTTCTTGATACCTGATACTCACTACTTGATACTTTTTCTTACTGCACAATTGCCACTTTCGCTACAATCGTGTCTTCTCCATCTTCATTGGAACTGAAAATGAGGTAAATTCCTGTTTGGACTCTTCCGCCAGCGAAGTTATTTCCGCTCCAAGTGGCTGTTCCGCCTTCAGAACGAGTTTTGAAAACGAGTTGCCCAGCAATATCTGTGATTTTTACATCGGCATCGGCAACCAAACCTGAAATAGTAATTTGCCCGCTAAAATTTGGTTCAACTGGATTGGGGAAAACTTTTACGTTGGAGTGAGTTGCATTCGGCTCTGTGGCAGTTCCTCGGTAGGAAATAATTCCCTGCGGAGTAGCAAAAAACACTTCGCCAGTTTGTGCTTGAATCGAAATATCTATGATTTCGTTGGAGAGAATTGGGCTGTTGGAAATAGTGAAATTCAAGAGCAATTCTCCATTGTCGTCATACAGAAAAGCCCCATTATTACTCGTTCCCAACCATTTTCTATTTCCACCATCAATTGCAATTGCAGAAACGGTGGCATCTTTCAAAATCACATTTCCTTCCGTATCTCTCACAAAAGTTCCTATCCCGCCTGAGAAAATGGAAAATGGGTCGAAGAATTCCGTGATTCCATCGTTTGTTCCTACCAAAATACTTCCGTTTCTATCGAGTGCCAAACTGCTGGGGAAATCGCCACGCAAATTCCCTGTCGCTTCGGAGTGATTTAAAGCTCGCCTTTTTCCTGCGCCATCGAAAACCAAAACACCACCATTCTTCTGACGAACCCATTTGTTGCCGAAACCATCTATCAGAATTTCCACAGGTCTGATTGCTGTTTCTGCTTGTTGCCAAGTTCCAGCCTCCAATTTGTGAACTCCACCCAAGTTGGAAGTTGCCCAAACCACGCCATTTCCATCAATTGTCAAATCGGTTATTTCATCGGGAGAGTCGGGAACGATTGAGAAGTCATCAGTTGCCAATTTCCATAAAAGCACTCCGCCACTACCAAAACTACCAAAATATACTTGCTGATTTTGCGCATCGTAAGCCACTCCTGTTAAATCTGTGAGTGTTGGTAATTCGGTTGCGCCAATGAAGTTGGTTGCCGAAGTGTAGTTTCCCCAACTCGCATTTTCAAATACATAAAAGCTGGCTGGATTATTCTCAGGTTGGAGATTATCGGCAAATCCGCCTGCTGTGGCGAGGATTTTATTCTGGAAATTAAGTAATTGAAACGCATCGGAACTGAAAGGACCTGATGGAAAGAAGTTTTCATCTGTACTTTGATTGACTAAACCAGTTGCCAAATCTGCCACGAAAATACTCGTTCCATCCACTCGTAAATCTTGCGGATTCACAATTTTGCTGGCTGTGATTTCCGAAACAGTTTCGCTTGCATCAATTTGAAAAATCTTTTGGTCGGCAATTAAATACAGGTTGGATTGGGTGGAAACCAGATTCGTGTGGCTGACTCCAACCCCAATAGTGAGCGATTGCAAATTGCCATTTTCATAGGAATACAATCTATCATTGCTCACACTCAAATAAAGCTTCCCATTGAAAACTGCCATATTTCTCACATTTCCATTGCTGGAAATCCGAGTCCAATTATTGAAATCCTGCTTGTTGACAGAACTGTTTAGGGAAACTCCAAAAACACCCAAGTTAGTTGCCAAATAAAGTGAATCTGCTGTGGAAGCGGTTACAAAACCTTCGGAAGCTGTTCCTCCAATATTCTCGTAAAAATCTCTGATTGTCAGGCTATTCAAATCCAATTCTACGCCACCAAACCCTGTGGAGAAAATTGCCAAGTTTCCCAAAATCTGCACAGAACGAATGCTTTTGTTCGGTCGGGAAGAGTTCAATAAACTCCTCACATTGATTATTTCTCCCTCTTGAATCAAGTCGATATTCCCATTTTGATACCCAATTACCAAGATGTTTTGTACTGGAGCAAAAGCCAAGTCAGCAATTCCATTATCACTCAATCCATCGAGTCGGGAAATGATTTGAACACTATTGTCTGATTTATCCAGATAAAACAAGCCATTTTCAGAGGAAGCATAGACTCGCTCATTGGCAACAGTTATGTTCTGGGCTTGGTAATAAGACAAGTGAGTGCGCCAAGTTCCCACAGGAATTTCTTGAGCAGAAAGTGAGAATTGGGAAATTAGAAATAGGAATAATAGATAAATGCTTGGATTCAAGTGTGGATGCTTGAACCTGTTGGAGAACTTGATAAGCACATTGAACTTGATTTTATTTTTCATTTTCATATTTTCAACTCTTCTGTCTGAATCAAGATTTTCAGGATAAGAGAATTTTCAAGATTTGACCTTGTAATTCTTTGAGAATCCCTTTTCATTCAAAATTCCTCATACATAGCAATTTATATGTTTTAATTAGCAGATTTCACTTTCTGAATCACAAAATCAATCTCGTTTTTATCTTTAAAATTCTTCTTTTGGAGATAAACTGACATCCCTTTATCAACTACTAAAAATATGCCTTTTGGGGTTTCAATCGCTTCAGTAAAAGAGTTCCAACCTCCTTTTGATTCTGTAAATGAGCCTTTATTATGAACAAAATCATCTTCAAAAATGAACGAGGAGTTTCTGTCCATCATTTTACTTTTCATTCTATGTTTCATCCATTTATTCTTTTCGAGAAAAAAGTCCATTCCAAACCTAATTGCGAACAAGGCAATTCCTATAGAAATAATGTATGATTTCTCATCAATGAAAAAAACAGGGAAGGAAATCAAAAGAAGTAAAATACTTATGGGAATTTGCCATTTCCTATATTTCAATCTGTATTTGACCATTTCGCCATACAGCTCTTTGAAATAGTCTTCTGACATTTTTTGCTCTACTTCAACTTTCATATCTGCAAAATTGCTAATTCTCGCATTAAATAAATCAGCTTATTGATTTACCCACTTTACGATTTCATCCTGATTACTGATTTCTTGAAAAGTTACGCTCCTCAAATAACCTTGAATTTCTTCTAAAGAATTTTTTTTCGGATTGATGATTACCTCACATTTATTTTCAACGAGAGATGCTTTGATTACTAATTCTTCATCTTTAGTATATAACCCAAACTCATTATTGTTAAACCACTTATATTTATTGATGATTTTTCCATAAAACATGGCATTTTGAAAGGACTTTAACAACTCAACCGATTTTATTTTACTGCCTAGTTTATCATAGAAAACTACAGAAATAGTAGAATTAATCTCGTTTTTTTCTAACTGAATTGTAGCTTTATGCTTTCTGTCAGGTGCAAATTTCTTCTTTCCCTGGATTTCATATTTAAAATCCAGTTGTATTACTTTATCATAAGCATTTTGAAAAACGCATTTCTCC
>JBLIFI010000360.1:0-5377 GCA_047633715.1 Flammeovirgaceae bacterium | reverse complement strand
GATGCGAGTTGTTGGCACAAATAAATATATTGGCTAAATAGTTCGAGCGTTTGCTCGGACTTACAATATGGAAGAAGCGTCCGCTTCTGAAAGTGTTCTGCGCTCTAAACCGACATCAAGTACCACCACTTTTCTCACTACTAAATACCCATTACTCACTACTATTTCACAATGAAAAAATATTTACTCATATACTTGCTCCTCTTTTCCACCATCGTTTCTGCTCAGCAGAATCGCTATAAGTGGCGTTTGGGGTTGGAGACAGGCGTAATGAATTATTTTGGAGATTTGAACTCCGATTTTTTTCCTGCCAACTCGGCTTTGGTAGAAAAAGACTGGGATTTCCTAAGTTATTCTGCCAGTTTGGAGCGCAATTTTGGGAAGGCTTCAACACTAAGATTGACTGTTGGAAAAGGGCAGTTCATTGCCAATGACCGAAAAACAGAGTTCAATGGCGATTTCAAAACAGGTTCGGAGTTTTTCGGAAGAGCATTGAATGTGCGTACCGAAATTGAAGATGCCAATTTGAGCTATATTTATTATTTCGATAATGGAAAAATACTCTCTGAAAAGGCTTTTTTCGCACCATTCGTAGGTTTTGGGGTCGGATTTACCAGATTCAAGACTTTTGGCGATTTATTGGATTCCGATGGAGGTCGCTACTATTATTGGTCAGACAATTCGGTAAGAGATGCGCCAGAAGTAACGGTTGGAGCGAATGAAATTGGGCAAGATGGAAATTATGAAACACCACTTTACCAACTCCAAACAGAAACTGTCAATTATGCCAGACAGATTTGGCATGCTTCTGCCACTTTTGGTTTCAAATTTCGTTTGACTTCAAGAATTGGATTGAATTTGAGCTATACTGCAAAATTTGCTAACACAGATTATTTGGATGATGTAAGCAAACCCGAATTTCAAGATTTCTCCAACTCCTTCCGTGAATATGCAAACAACCCAGCCGATTTTAGCGGAGAGCGAGGCAATTCAAGCAAAAATGATATTTATACTTTCACGAGTATTGGTTTGCATTACAGTTTTGGAAGAAAGAAACAGGCCTTCAAAACACCTGAAATTTATACTTTTTCTCCTGATGAAACGTCCACAAAAACAAGTGGGAAAGCAACTGTCTCCAACCAGAAAAAACAGAAGGTGGAAGAGAAAGCAGGAGGTGGAACTACCAATTTGGGAATTAACTTGAATAAACCTAATGGCGAGAAAACTACAAAATTAAGGTTTGACCTTGCTGATAACTCGGAGTTCGAGCTTTTGAAAGAAGGACAAACTCTTTCTGATAATTTGGGCGAATACATTTATACTAATCAGACAGATTATGTGTTTTTTGATTCTACAGGAAATATTGCAGGGGCAAACAGGAAGGGGAAAAGTACAAAACTACAGATTGTTACTGCCGATGATAAGGACGCTGATTCGGTTAAAAACCTGATTGACTCTTGGGTGGAAAAAGAGAGAAAGCAAAAAACTACCAAGCTCAACATTGTCACCAATCAACCTTTACCCGACTCAATCCTCAAAAGAGTGGAAGCAAATGAACTTGCTAAAAATGATAAATCAGAGCTGGTTTCCACAGATGCAAAAACGCCTTTTTCAACAACTGACTCAGTAACTTTGGTAAACAAATTGGTTGTTGCCGAACGAGATACAATTATTAAAATCCAACCAAAAATGAATGCCGAAACGGTAAGCTTTTCAGTCGTTCCTGTGGCGGTTGACTCTACGCTTGAAAGTGGGGAAATAGATTCTGAGTTGGTTGAAGAGGAAACCGATACAAAACCGATAGAAGCAAAAGATGAGATACTTTTTGTAAGTAATTTCCCAACAACTCCAACAGATAGTGTTGCAACAGATAATTTGATAATCAACTCTGATTCAGTTTTTTATGTAAATCATAACTCGAAAATTGAAAAGAATTTGGCAGTTCTGCAAGCACAGATGGAATTGATGATTTTGATACAGAAAAAGAATGAATCAGTCAAAAAAGAACTGGCTGGAATCAATCAAAAACTAGATAATATGAATGGTGGAATGGCTGATTCTGAAAATGCACAATTACGCAATGAGCTCGCAGAAATGAGAAGCAGACTGAGTCAATTAGAATCCAACAAAACGACTGTGGTTGCGGTAGATAATTCCAAAAGTAATTCGGCTTTAGAAGAGTTGGCACTCTACAAAAACACCACTTTATTTTTCCCAATCAATGTCTCAAACTTGAGCGGTTCAGATAAAATGCAGTTGCAGAAATTGGCTAATTACCTGAAAAGGACAAACTATAAAGTAGGAATTCGTGGCTACACAGACAAGTTGGGAAATGCACTTTACAACAAGCAACTAGCAATGAAAAGAGTCGAAGCCACAAAGATTTTTTTGGTGAATTCAGGAATTGCTGAATCTCGAATTACAATTGACCAAGCGACTCCAGATCTGACAGTTGGTGGTAATTCTTCTTATGGCAGAAGGGTAGAATTGGAAATTGGAGATGTGAAGTAGATTGGGAATATAGAAGTATGTATTCACTCAACAAACATTTCCCTTATATCTCTGTTTATTTCCAAAAAAATAGCATGAAAAATACACTTCTCTTACTCGCCTTTCTGTTCATTATTTCCGCTTGTTCCAACCATAAAGAGCAGATAATTGATAAGAATGACTATAAAAATTCCACCGCTCCAAATACGCTTATTTTCTTCCGAAATATGCGTCAGTCTTATTATGATTTGGAGGAACACAAACCAAGCAAATCGGAAATGTTCAGAATTTCTGAAAGAGATATTTCCGAAGAAAAACCAAATTTGAATGTGGTGATTCGTCATGCGCCCATTCAAGACAAGGCATTTATCATGGTTGAATCTAATTCCAAATTAGCTGACTTAGATATGATTGTTGTGTTTTGGAGCGACTCGGCAAGTAAGAGTTTTGGGAAATATAAACTCCCAAAGCGAGCCAATGCGAAAAAGCATTTTAGCTTCGCCACGGAACTTTACCAAAGTATTCAAAGCGGACAAAAACTCGAAATCCAGACAAAAGAAAATGGTAAACAAGCTCTTTGGAGCGAACCAGAAGCCAGCGAACCATTTCGAAAAACAATGGTAGATTATTACAGGCTGGTAAATGTGATAAAGTAAGCTGAGATATATTATAAAATCATCCAGTCAGGCCAGTATTTCTTACCTCATAGATTTCATGTCCACGAATCTTGAATTTTTTGCGCAACGCATATAAATGCTCCTGCAAAACCATGTCATCGGTTACATCGGGTTGAGGTTTGAATCTAATTTCAAAAAATTTCTCCTCCAGCTCATTGAAATAGATTTCATGGCAAGGGATTTTGCGAATTTGCTCTATGCTTAATTCGGCTGGTGGATTGTACTTCTCCACAATTATTTTGAAATAAATGGTTCTGAAAGGAATAGGGCGCATTTGAATGCTTTTTGGTCTTGAAAGAGGCAATTTAATAGTTTGAGGAAATAGAAGCGTGAAATTCTATGTTTTATTATCTCGAAATATACAATTTTCAATCTCCTTATATTTCTAAAAATCCCTGCAAAATCTTCGCTCCCACATCACCTGATTTCTCTGGGTGGAATTGGGTGGCGTAGAAATTGTCTCGATGTAGAGCTGCGCTGAATGGCAAAATATAATCTGTAGTGGCAATCGTAAACTCGGATTGTTCTGCATAGAAGCTATGCACGAAATAGGTATAATCCGATTCGGAAACATGCTTGAATAAAGGAGTTTTCAAATCGACAATGTTGTTCCAGCCAATATGTGGAATTTTTTCGGTGCCAACAAATTTCTTCACGGCAATGTCAAAAATGCCTAAGCAGTCGGTATTTCCCTCTTCGCTGTGTTTGCACATCAGCTGTTGTCCTAAGCAAATTCCGAAAGTAGGCTGTTTCAATTCCCGAATTACCTCATCTAACTTTCGTTCTTTCAAATAGCGCATGGTGGAGCTCGCCTCGCCCACTCCTGGGAAAATTACCTTATCAGCAGATTTTAGTTCATCAGGATTGTCCGTAAGAATTGGCTCAATCCCTAATCGCTCCAAAGCGAAAATGACCGAGCGAATATTTCCTGCATTATATTTTACGATGGCTAGTTTCAAAATTTCAAGGTTTGGATTTTTACAAATTTGCAGTTTGTAGCGGTTTGACACAAGGGATTAGACGGAAATTTATTCTTTGAATCTGACGAAACAAAAAAGTCTTGCGCCTAAAAGGCACAAGACTCCAAAACCTATCGACTATGAAAGCTTTTTAATATCTATTTTTTCACGAGTAATTCTGGTTGTGAATTTTGAAGAGCTTCTGCAAATGCTTTTCCTGCTTTATCTGCATTTTGCAAAATGCTTTTAGTCAAATAATCTTCTTGGTTTTTGTGGATATAAAGCATTGAGCCGCCTTTGATTACATCAATCACTTGCTTGTGGATTGTATAAGGCAAAGCTGGGCAACCGTAGCTTCTTCCCATTCTGCCCTGTGCTTTCCCAAAAGCTTCAGTTACATATTTTGCTCCATGCATCACAATTCCTCTTCCTCTTGCATTGCTGTTAAAACCTTTTTCAATCCCGTCTAACCTAAGAGCGTAGCCGAAATGTCCGAGATAAGTTTCTGCAGTTTTATAAAACCCCAAACTGCTTTGCAATGATTGGTGAGTATTGCTGAATTTGTTTGGAATATCGAAGCCTGAGTTTTTTCCATGAGCCACAATGCTTTGGAAAAGTAATTTCTTGTTCTTCAAATCCACCACGAAAAAACGCTTATTCAGGCTGGATTGGTCAAAATCCATAATGGTAATTATCTCCTTCTTTTTGAGCTGGTCTTGCATATTGTAATAGCCGACCATTGCTTTTTGGAATGTTGCCAAAGGCAGTTGAGTCTCTTCAAATCCTATTTCTTTGTAAAGTCTTTTAGAGTATTCAGCCAGCGCTTCCGATTTAGTTGTGTTTTCCTCTCCAGAGAAAGCAAAAGAGGCAGAATTGATTGTAATAAAAGAAATAAGTAGTGTAAGAAATAAAGGTAATCTCATATTGTTTTCTTATTTTTTTGGTGGTAATGGGTGTAAAACAAATACAAAAACAAGTAAAATCAAAGTAAATACAACTAAAAGTTCAATTATTTCTACTTATTGTACAATAAATAGTATTTTTAATTTTAAAATCAAAACGAATTTTTTATTATTTTTAATGTAATTGAAAGTGAGTTTTTTGTGTTAATGATTCTGTATAAATAGAACTACATAAAGCATTCCTCGATTTCATTCTCCTTCATTATTTCGATGAAATTACATTATTACAAGATAAAATTAGATTTATTCCATACCAAGCAAAATGAGCTAAATCTATTTTCAGCAAATA
>JBLIFI010000359.1:0-5391 GCA_047633715.1 Flammeovirgaceae bacterium | reverse complement strand
CCAGTTCGATCACAGAGTAAATATGGCTCTTTGTAGTGCAATAGACAAAATTTCGGAAGACAAGCAAGCGTGTTCTGTATTGGGTTTGGCAAGAGATGGCTCAAAAGATGAATTCAAAATTACAATCAACCAACTCAAGGTAAATACTTCGGTAGATTCTGTGCTGAACCATGAGCTGAAATACTACAAAGTAGAGTTGCCTTATGAATATGATATAGTTTGGTTCAATCATAAAGAGCAAAATATTTTTTCTGTATTTTCTTTGGTTGGATTGAGTGCAAAACCTTATAAGTTGAGTTTATGTAGGATTGAGCAAGCGGCTGGCCTGGAATTGATGGTTCGGTTTCCCGGCAAAGGCTACTACATTTATGCGCAAATGGGTTTGATGTTAATTTCCTCTATTGTTCTGATTTTTCTGATTGCTTTGGGCTTCATCATCACAATCCAAACCATAGTGGAGCAGAAGCGGATTCATACTATGACTACTGAGTTCATTACCAACATGACTCACGAGTTCAAAACTCCACTTGCCTCTATTGCATTAGCGAGTAATATGCTCAAAAAAGGAAAAGTTTCTGAGCTTTCGGAAAAAGGCATAAAATACGCCAATATGATTAGTGAGGAAAATGAAAGATTGAAAGAAAATGTAGAGCAAGTTCTGAATATGGCGAAGTTGGAGAAAGGAGAATTTAAGCTTAAATATTCCCAAGCTTCTCTGCATGAACTCATACAGAAAGCCGTAGGAACTGTTGGAATGCAGGTTCAGAATAGGGAAGGGAATATTTCTTACCAACTAGATGCAAACAGGTCAGAAGTAGAAGTTGACCAACTCCATATCATTAATGCCATTTCCAACCTGTTAGATAACGCCAATAAATACTCTCCCAATTCGCCAGCCATTGAAGTCTCCACCAGAAATGAAGCTGATAATATCATTATTTCTGTGAAAGACCACGGAATTGGCATGGGCAAAGACAAACAAAAGCTTGTTTTTAATAAATTCTACCGAGTCCCAACAGGCAACCGACACGATGTGAAAGGCTTCGGCTTGGGCTTGGCGTATGTAAAAATGATTGTGGAACGCCACCACGGGAAAGTAAATGTAAGTAGCGAATTGGGCAAAGGAAGTTGCTTTGAGATTGAGCTGCCTTTAAAGAAAGTGGCTTAAATTGCGTTTTCAGAGAAATTTTGGAGTACAAGAACGGTTATTGTTCCTATTGCAATGGAAGTTATCAAAGCTAGATAATAGAAAAGATAAGCGATTGTTGCACGAATCCAGCTTGAACTGAAAAATCGTTTTAAGACGATTATAGAATAGGGAATAATTGCGATAGAGAACAAACTTGCTAAACTCAAATCTAGCAAGCCATATAAGGGCGAAATAAGTGCCTGAGCAAAAGAAGAAGTGCCTTCCAAATAAAGAACGACTACGGCACATTCCAGAATGCTAAATTTATATTTCTTGAAAAAGAAGAACACAATCAGCAATTGAAAAGGCAATGCCAAAAAGGTTGAGGTTTTTGGAGAATAATGCAAATAAATTTGCAATTTCTGCCTTTTCTTCCTCTGATGAATTCTGTAAACTGGTAATTTGCTCAACCATGTCGCTTTCCCCAATGTGATTCATTACATCGAAGAACTCAAAAGAGAGAAATATAAGCGTAATGCCCAAAAAATAATACTGTATTGGGCTTGCATGTTTCTTCCGAATTCCATTTACATAATCCAAAGCGGGCTCTCCTGGCTTTTTGAGCATCATTAAGAAGGTGTGCAAAATCCCTTTTTCTATGCCCACAATTTTATCCTTAAATTCGTCCCAGACTTCTGCCCATTTCAGTCTGCCTTCAACTCTTTTTTATCCACAGTTTGAGCAAAAATTGTTAGTAATCTCACTTGTGCAGTTCGGGCAAATTGCTGAATCCATAACGATATTTTAAAATGGGTTGATTTTGGGGAAATCAACTATTCTTCAATAATTGCCTGAACTTGTTTATCCTTTTTCTTTTCCTTATTGCCTTTTACAAAGCACCTTCGGCAACGAGCTTCATAGCTATCTTTCTCGCCCAACATCACTTTTTCTTTAGATTGTACTAATCGGTAGGAGTAAGAAGCCATTTCTCCACATTCCATGCAAATTGCGTGGAGTTTGGTTACATATTCTGCAATGCTCATAAGTGGGGGCATCATCCCGAAAGGCTTGCCTTCAAAATCCATATCCAACCCACAGACAATTACTCGCTTTCCTTTGTTGGCAAGTTTGATGCAGACATTCAATACGTCTTTGTCCATGAACTGTGCCTCATCAATGGCAACTACATGGGCAGTTTTGGAAAGCTCCAGAATCTCTTTGGCTTTCTGGACTGGCGTGGAGGTAATTGCGTTGGCGTTGTGGGAAACTACTTTGACTTCATCGTAGCGAGTATCTATGGCAGGTTTGAAAATTAGGACTTCTTGCTTGGCAATGACTGCACGGTTCACCCTCCTAATCAATTCTTCGGTTTTCCCAGAGAACATAGAACCACAAACTACCTCAATCCAACCTACTTTCTGCTTGTTTCCAATTAATTTAGGCTCTATAAACATTTGAAAATCAGGTAATTATTATTTTTAAATTATTTATTGACTGGTAAAGTTAGCAATAGAAACCGAGGCTTACTATTTGAAATCGAAATAAGGTTCTGGGTAATCCTTAGGACATTTGATAGTTACAAAACGATAGGCAACAGAAACGCCTAAATAGTAATACATATCTGCTTTATCTTCAACAGCTTGAGGGTAACCCAATTCAAAATCCCCATAAACACCATCAATTTCATCAGAGAATAATTTCGTGCTTCTGAATTCTATTGCCCAATTGAATTTAGGAGAAAGTGGAAACTTAATACCCACTCCAAAAGGAAGAATAAAAGAGGACTTGATGTTATTCTTTTCATTACGCTCATTAACAAGTGCACTATTAGAATCTCTGCTAAAACCCGCACCGCCAATTCCAGCAAAAAGATAAGGACTAAATTTTGGATATTTTTTCCTGCCACGGAAATTAAAGAAATTATACTCTAACAGAAGTGAGCCATCTCCACCAAAGGCATTGAAAGCGTAATTATTGTTGACACTTTGTAAATATGGGTCATTAGCATTTTTTGTCCATGCGGAAATAAAATACCCGCCTAGGTTTGCTCGCAAAGCCCACGTGGTGTTAAGGTTGTAGCGCAGATATACCTCGCCCCCAAATCTTGTATTGAAGGGAAAGGCTTGGATTGTACTTGCCACATCTCCTGTATATTGTGTCAGCCCAATTCCTGCACCCAACTCAAACTTTTTGTAAGTTCCTGCAATTTGGGATTTGGCAGCAGAAAAGGAAATAAAAAGGGTAAGCGTTAAAAATAGATTTCTCATGCTTATTTATGCTTTTTGATTGGTATTGGATTGTATTTTGCAACAACCTAGCCGAATTTGGTCGCCAAATATAGGTTTTTCTTTTTTATATGATTTTCAATTCGGAAATCATCAAAATATCATCTCATTCTATGCTAGAATCTATTCCGAAAATATGGCGAAATGCGTATGGAATTATTTGTCTTTGGTATTTTGTGAATGTGTTTGTGAGCTCATTCACAACTTACTATTTGTTCAATCCTAGGGAAGAAGAATTTCTTCATGCGGTTGCTGTGTTCCTATTTTACGCCTTCTATATTTTTGTTGCTTGGATTTGGTCGAATTTCCTATTTGACAGAAGCATCACATTTCAAGTGATTGGGCAATTTTCTGGGTTGCTCATTGGTTTTTTAGGAGTCAGCTATTTGTTTTTTGAGCTGAGTATATTCTTCGACAATAGAACAGCGGATGATTTCCAAACCTATTTGATTCATAGTTTTAGTGGCACAGAAATTTCGGGTAAAATGGATGCCTTCCGAATTTTCAATGAATATGGAGCGATTATTTTCATTGCCTATGTTATTAAATATTCGCAATATTTGAGCAAAAGAGAACGAGAAAAAGCACAATTGCAGGTCAAAAACAAAGATATGCAGTTGAGTTTGCTGAAATCTCAAATCAATCCACACTTTCTTTTCAATACGCTCAACTCAATTAGTATGTTGGTAAGTGTGAGTAAAGAGAAAGCTCGGAAAGTAATTTCCCAACTCTCCAACATCATTCGCTATACCTTGGAAACTGGCGAAGAGAACCTTGTTCCACTCACGCAGGAACTGAAATTCATTGATGATTATTTGAATATCCAGCTCGTTCGTTTTGAAGGGCATTTTGAGGTAATCAAAGAGATTGATGAAGCCTGTTTGGGCATGGAAATTCCTCCCATGATTTTACAGCCCATGATAGAAAACTCCATCAAATACGGAGTTGGGCAATTAGATGGCGATGGGAAAATCTGGATTCGGATTCAGTCGGGAAGAAAAAAAATTCGATTTGAAGTGAGCGACAATGGATTGGGAATCAATGCAAAACAGAAAGTAATGGATGGGCAACATTCTACGGGAATTGGCATGAAGAACACCAATGCTCGCTTGCAAAATATTTACGGAGAAGATTCCAAATTGGAGATTGAGGTGAATGAGAATGGTTATTCTGTTGTGTTTTATATTCCGAAATAATGAAGAACTTCTACTTCAGAACCGCCAACGCCACATTTGCTCAAGTCCGTAATTGAGCCATTAGTAAATCATAGAAATACTTTCTGAAATGAACAAATCTTCCTATTGGAATTTGCAAAACTCCGTTTACTTTTGCGCATGGCAGAAAAAATCATCATCCTCGACTTTGGGTCGCAATACACCCAACTAATTGCCCGCAGAGTTCGGGAATTCAATATTTACTGTGAAATCCACCCTTACAACAATCCACCAAAGATTGATGGAGATGTAAAAGGAGTGATACTTTCGGGAAGTCCGCATTCTGTGTTGGAGGAAGACGCTCCGCAGTTTAGTTTGGAGGGAATCAGAGGGGAATTACCCTTATTGGGAATTTGCTACGGTGCACAACTCACGGCTCATGTTTCTGGCGGAAAAGTAGCTCGCTCAGAGTCAAGGGAATACGGAAGGGCAAATTTGAGTTCTGTCAATCACGATTCTGAATTGATGAAAGGAGTTTCCATAGATTCTCAGGTTTGGATGTCTCATGGCGATTCTATCAAGGAGCTACCTGACAATTTCGAAATCATTGCTTATACCAAAGATATTCCTGTTGCCGCATTCCAACTGAAAAATGAGCAGACTTACGGCTTGCAATTCCACCCAGAAGTAACTCATTCGGTAGAAGGAAAGCAGATTTTGGGCAATTTTGTCACTCATATTTGCCAATGCGCCCAAGATTGGACTCCAGATGCTTTTGTGGATAGCACAATTGCCGAGCTAAAAGCTAAACTCGGAGACGATA